>NZ_JBSGET010000047.1:0-50952 GCF_053603035.1 Kitasatospora sp. NPDC004272
GACGCGGCGGCGGGGCCGAGCAGCACCAGCGCGGCGAGCGCGGCGGCGGCCACCGGGGCTCCCGGGGTCACTCGCGCCGCCGGCCGTCGCCGGTCCCGTATCCGCTTCTGTGTCCGCATCGGTGCCTCCCGGGTGGTTCGGCCGGTCACTTTACCCGCGCTTGATGTGGACGAGAACCGGCTGCCGACGGTTCCGGATGGTTGGATCGGGGCGGCGGCGCTGCCACGGGCGCCGCCGGACGGAGGGACGAGGGCGATGAGCGGCGCGGCGCGGACGGGGTCACCGGCGGACGGCGGGGACGCGGGCGGGAACGTCGGCGGGGACGGCCGGCACGCGGCGGACGGGCACGACCTGATCCGGGTGCACGGGGCCCGGGTGAACAACCTGAAGGACGTCAGCGTCGAACTGCCCAAGCGCCGGCTGACGGTGTTCACCGGGGTGTCCGGGTCGGGCAAGAGCTCACTGGTGTTCGGGACGGTCGCCGCCGAGTCGCAGCGGCTGATCAACGAGACGTACAGCGCCTTCGTGCAGGGCTTCATGCCGTCGCTGAGCCGCCCCGAGGTGGACGTGCTGGAGGGCCTGACCACGGCGATCGTCGTCGACCAGCAGCGGATGGGCGCCGATCCGCGCTCGACGGTGGGCACCGCGACGGACGCCAACGCGATGCTGCGGATCCTGTTCAGCCGGCTCGGCGACCCGTACGTGGGCCCGCCGCCCGCGTTCTCCTTCAACGTGCCGACGGTGCACGGCGCGGGGGCGATCACGGTGGAGCGCGGCGAGGGGACGACGACCGAGAAGCGGACCTTCGGGCGGGCCGGCGGGATGTGTCCGCGCTGCGAGGGGCGGGGCAGCGTCTCGGACATCGACCTGGGGCAGCTGTACGACGGCTCGAAGTCGCTGAACGAGGGCGCGCTGACCATTCCCGGCTACAAGCCGGGCGGCTGGAACTACCGGCTGTACACCGAGTCCGGCCTGGTCGACCCGGACAAGGCGATCGACGCGTACGGCGAGCGGGAGCGGCACGACTTCCTGTACCGGGAGCCGGTCCGGATGAAGATCGCCGGCATCAACATGACCTACGAGGGCCTGGTGCTGCGGATCCGCAAGTCGATGCTCGCCAAGGACCGGGCCGCCCTGCAGCCGCACGTCCGCGAGTTCGTGGACCGGGCGGTGGCCTTCGCCACCTGCCCCGAGTGCGACGGCACCCGGCTGAGCGCGGCCGCCCGCGCCTCGAAGATCCGGGGCCTCTCGATCGCCGACGCCTGCGCCCTGCAGATCAGCGATCTCGCCGACTGGGTGCGGGAGTTGGACGAGCCGACGGTGGCCCCGCTGCTGGAGTCGCTGCGCCAACTACTGGACTCCTTCACCGCGATCGGCCTCGGCTACCTCTCGCTGGACCGCCCCGCCGGGACGCTCTCCGGCGGCGAGGCGCAGCGGGTGAAGATGATCCGGCACCTGGGCTCCTCGCTGACCGACGTCACGTACGTCTTCGACGAGCCGACCACCGGCCTGCACCCGCACGACATCCAGCGGATGAACGCGCTGCTGCGGCAGCTGCGCGACAAGGGCAACACGGTGCTGGTGGTGGAGCACAAGCCGGAGACCATCGAGATCGCCGACCACGTGGTCGACCTCGGCCCCGGGGCCGGGGCGGCGGGCGGCGAGGTGTGCTTCGAGGGCAGCGTGGCCGGACTGCGGGCCAGCGGCACCGTCACCGGCCGGCACTTCGACGACCGGGCCGCGCTCAAGGCCGAAGTGCGCACCCCCACCGGGGCGTTGGAGATCCGCGGGGCGGACGCGCACAACCTGCGGAAAGTCGACGTGGACGTGCCGCTGGGCGTGCTGACGGTGGTGACCGGCGTGGCGGGCTCCGGGAAGAGCTCGCTGGTGCACGGTTCGCTGGTGAGCGGCGCGGCGCTGGTGAGCGGCGCGGCAACGGCGGGCGGCGCGGCAACGGCGGGCGGCGCGGCAACGGCGGGCGGGGGCGTCCCGGAGGGCGTGGTGGCGATCGACCAGAGCCCGATCCGGGGCTCGCGGCGCTCGAACCCGGCGACGTACTCGGGCCTGCTGGAGCCGATCCGCAAGGCGTTCGCGAAGGCCAACGGGGTCAAGCCCGCCCTGTTCAGCGCCAACTCGGAGGGCGCCTGCCCGGAGTGCAACGGCGCGGGCGTGGTCTACACCGACCTGGGCATGATGGCCGGCGTGGCGACGGTCTGCGAGGAGTGCGAGGGCCGGCGCTTCCAGGCCGCGGTGCTGGAGTACCGGCTCGGCGGCCGGAACATCGCCGAGGTGCTGGCGATGTCCGTCGACGCGGCCCGGGAGTTCTTCGCCGCCGGCGAGGCCCGCACCCCCGCCGCGCACGCCGTCCTGCAGCGGCTCGCCGACGTCGGCCTCGGCTACCTGACGCTCGGCCAGCCGCTCACCACGCTCTCTGGCGGCGAGCGCCAGCGCCTCAAGCTGGCCGCCCGGATGGCCGAGAAGGGCGGCGTGTACGTGCTGGACGAGCCGACCGCCGGCCTGCACCTGGCCGACGTCGAGCAACTGCTGGGCCTGCTGGACCGGTTGGTCGACTCCGGCACCTCGGTGATCGTGGTCGAGCACCACCAGGCGGTGATGGCGCACGCCGACTGGATCATCGACCTCGGCCCCGGCGCGGGCCACGACGGCGGCCGGATCGTCTTCGAGGGCACCCCCGCCGCCCTGGTCGCCGACGGCAGCACCCTGACCGGGCAGCACCTGGCGCGGTACGTGGGGGCCGCCCCCTCCGCGCGGAGCTGACGCACCGTCACCGACCGTCGCCGTGAGCTGCGCCCGCGCGGCCGGGCGGCGACGGTCGGCCACCGCGCCGATCCCTTCCGTGACCCCCCATCACTCCCCCGCATCACCTCGGCAAAGTTTTCGTCCCGGGCCGGGAATACGCACGACAGCGCGGCGGTCCCGGCCGAGAATGACAGCCGATCTTCACGGGGTACGGCTTCACTGGGCACCACGGAGTACGGGGGAGAGCATGACCACCGAAATACCGCTGACCGCACTGGACGACGCACTCTGGGAGGGCTTGGAGACCGCGCACTGGTCCAGCCCGGCGACCATGGTGCCGCGGGTGCTGCACCGCCTGTCGCTGGCCGGACCGGACGCCCGGCCCGAGGACTGCGAACTGCTGCACTGCCTCGTCCCCGCGCCCGGGCGGCCCGCGCCGTCCGCCGCCCACGCCGCCCTGCCGCTGCTGCTCGCGCTGGTCACCGACCCGGAGATGGGCCGCACCCGCGTCCCGCTGACCGCGCTGCTGGCGCGCCTGCTGCCCGCGGACCCGGCGCTGACCGAACGGCACCGCTCCGGCGCCCTGCCGCTGCTCGCCGACCCGGACCCGGCGGTGCGCCGCGCCGCGCTCCCGCTCGCCCCCGACCCGGCGACCCTGCTCGGCCTGTGGCGCACCGAGACCGACCCGTCCGTCCGGCTCGCCCTGCTGCGCGCGCTCGCCCTCACCGGCACCACCGGCGCCCGCGCCGTCCTCGCCGAGACGCTCACCGAGGACCACCCCGCGCTGTACGTCGCCGCCGTGCACGCCTCCGCCGGGTTCGACGTCGACCTGCCGGTGCGCCACCTGCGCCGGGTGCTCAGCCTGCTCACCGACCCGGCGCTGCGCCCCCGCTTCGAGAACGTCTGGTACGTCGCGCACCGCCCCGACCCGCTGACCCGCGAACACCTGCTCTGGGCCAGCTACGGACTGCTGGCGCACCGCCCCGACCTGCAGGACGCCTTCCCCGGCGAACTGCTCGCCGCGGCCGACCGCGCCGGCGACGAGGCGCTGCGCCGGGAGGCCGTCCTGCTGGCTCGGCACCACGCGGGCTGAGGGCCAGGGCCTGCGGACGGACGCGGGCTGAGGGTCCGGGGGTTGAGGGCCCAGGGGTTGAGGGCCCGGGGGCTGCGGACGGGCCCGGGCTCAGTCCGCCACGGGGCGCAGCGCGGCGGCGGCCAGGGCCGCGCGCAGCCTGGTCAGCCGGGCGATCTCGGCGTCCAGCGCGGCCAGCCGGTGCCGGACGACCGGGCCGCCTGCGGGGTTCGCGCCGCAGCGGCGGGCCGGGTCGGCGACCAGCAGGTCGAAGGACTCGGCGTGGCCGCGCAGGTCCTCGATGGTGAGGCCGAGGCCGAGCAGCGTGCGGATCACCCGGATCCGGGCCACGTCCGTGCCGTCGTAGACCCGCTGGCCGCTGGAGGTGCGGGCGGGCGGCGGCAGCAGGCCGCGCTGCTCGTACAGGCGCAGCGCCCTGGGCGTGGTTCCGGCGGCGGCGGCCGCGTCCCCGATCCGCATGTCCATCAGGTCCTCCCCGGTGGCCGTTGACCGGTCGCCGGTCACCGTCCACCGGTCGAACCGCCGGGTCGGCCCGGACATTCCGGCCGCCGCCGACCCGGCCGCCGCCACCGTTCGCCGCCGGGTTACAGCTCGACCAGGACGGTGCCGAAGTGCCGCCCCTCGGTCATCTCCTGGAACGCCCGCGGGGCTTCCTCCAGGCCCTTCGCCCGGACGTGCGGGAAGGTGATCGCGCCGGAGCGCAGCCACTCGCCGAAGCGGGGCAGCCACTCGGCCTCCACCTCGGCGTGCCCGGCGTTCGCGTACCCGCTCACCCGCAGGCCCTTGACGATGACCTGGAAGGCGTCCAGCCGCAGCGGGGCGGCCCCGGCGGTCCCGGCGGCCGCGAACTGGTCGGCGAGCGCGCCGACCAGGGCGGCGCGGGCGCCCGGGCGGGCGGCGGCGAGGGCCGCCTCGGCCTGGTGGCCGCCGACCGTGTCGAGCAGCAGGTCGATGCCGTCGGGGGCGGCCTCGGCGAGCTGCCGGGCGAAGCGCTCGGCCCGGGCCGGACCGTCCGCGCCGTCGGTGCGCTCGTCCACCAGGACGGCGTCGTAGCCGAGTTCGCGCAGCCGCGCGGCCTTGGCCGGGGAGCCGGTGGTGCCCAGGACGGTGCCCGCGCCGAGCAGTTTGGCGGTCTGCCCGGCCAGCGTGCCGACGCCGCCGGCCGCGCCGGTGACCAGCACGGTGTCGCCGGGCCGCAGCGGCGCGGTGCGGGTCAGCGCGCCGTAGCCGGTCGCGCCCGAGGTCAGGTGGGCCGCCGGGTCGGGCAGCCGCCCGTCCAGCGGAGCGAGCCCGGCCGGGTCGACCACCGCGTACTCCCGCCAGCCCTGGAAGTGCGAGACCAGGTCGCCGGGACGCAGCCCGCTGCCCTCCGGCGCCAGGACCACCTCCCCGACGGCGGCCCCGAACAGGGTGCCGCCGACCTCGATCGACGGGAACGGCGTGTTCGGCGGGGTCTCGCCGAGCAGCGAGGCCAGGCCCGCGAAGACCTGGAACCACCGGTTGCGCACCAGCACCTGCCCCTCGGCCGGTTCGGGCGCGGCCACCTCGACCACGGCCAGGTCGGCAGCCGCCGGACGGCCCTGCGGACGCCGGACCAGCCGGACCTCGCGGACGGTTCCGGGCACGCTCGCGGGCAGGCTTCCGGGCACACTCATGACGGCTCCTCGACTCATCGGGGGGGGGACGCCGGGCGCGGTCTCGTGGACGGCGCCGGACGGGAAGTGCCGGAACGCTAACCCCTGACCCGCGGGTCAGGGTCAACTCCGGTGAGCGGTACGGAGACCGGCCGCGCGGCCGCGCGCGGGGCGACCGGTCGGCGGCACCGTGGCGCGAGCGGCCGCCGGTCCGCGGGTGAGCGGCCGGGCGCCGACGCCTCGGGGAACGGCCGCTCCGCGTCCGGGGCCGTGGCGGCGCGGACCCACGCGGTTCGGCGCGGTTCGGCGCGGTTCGGCGCGGTTCGGCGCGGGCTGTGGAACGGGCCCCGGGCGGCGGGTGCGCGCGGCGGTCCCGCGGCGGATTGCACACCGTCCGGCCGGGTAGCCGGGAGGGCGAAGCCGCGCAGACCCTACGGAGGCACCGATGGCCGCGCACCGCGACTCCGCGCCCGAGGACCCCAGCCGGGCACAGGACCGGCAACAGGGCGGGGAACGGGGCCGGGGCCGGCCGGACGCCGAGGGCGACCGGCGCTACGGCGACCGGGCCGCCGACGTCCGGCCCACCCGCGAACCCGATCCGGAGGTCCACGGCCCGCAGGAGGGTTACGACGCCACCGCCGACGCCGACGCCACCGCCGACGCCGCCCGCCGCACCGGCGCGCCCCGCGCGCCCCGCGCGGACGATCAGGACGCGGCCACGGACCGGCGGCGGGGACGGCGGTGAACGCCGCCGCGTAGGCGTGCGGTCGCGTGGTTCAGCGCCGTCGCGCCCTCCTCGCCGTCACCCTCCCTCTCGCCGGGTTCCGTTCCGGCCCGCCCGCTTTCCGGCCGCCCGTCCCCCGGCGCTCCCGCGCGCAGGGCGGGGAGTGCGCCGCGCGGCGGAAGAGGAAGGGCTCGTGTCGATCGCGGGTGTGGCGGTGGCGGCGGTCCAGGTCGTGATCGGGGCCGGCATCGCCCGGTTCGGGGTGCGCTCGCAGCAGTCGGCGCGCCGCCACGGCGCCGAGTTCTCCGGCCTGCGGCTGCTCCGGCGGGTGCGGTTGGTCCTGGTGCTGCTGGGGTCGGCCGTGGCCTGCCTGGGCGTCCTTCGCCTGGTGCCGCCGCCGTGGGACCGGCTGTTCGTCTTCTTGGTGCTGCTGCTGGCGTTCACGGTGGTGGCGCTGCTCGTGGCCGAGGCCGCCCGCGGCCGCCGCGCGAAGGGCTGACCGCGGCGGTCCGACGACCGTCCGACGACGGCGCGGTCACCGTCCGGCGGCCGTGCCGGGGAGCAGGAGGGCGATCGCGTCGCCGATGAGGGCCTCGCCCCGGTCGGCCGTGATCCGCCGGGCGGTGACGAGCGTCGAGGTGCCCTGGACGGTCGCGGACAGCAGCAGGGTGAGCCGTTCGACGTCGGAGGCGGGGTAGGCCCCGGCCGTGACGCCCGCGTCCATGAGACCGGCGAGGGTGGCGAAGAGGCGTCCTGCGGCGGCGCGGACCGGTTCCGGGGGTTCGTCGGTCTTGGTCGTGAACATCAGGTCGAGCAGCGCGGGTTCCCGGACGGCGAACCCCAGGTAGGCCGAGGCCGCGGCGTGCAGGGTGCGGGCGTGGTCGTCCTGCGCGTCACCGGTGGCGGCCCGGGCGGCGGCCCGGCCCGCGGCCTGCCGGATCTCCTCGTCGAGCCGGAGGAAGCCGCGTTCGGCGAGCGCGTCGAGCAGGGCGCCGCGGTCGGGGAAGTGGCTGCGCGGGGCCCCGTGGCTGACGCCCGCCTCGCGGGCGAGTTCGCGCAGCGAGAGGGCGTCCAGGCCGCGTTCGCGGAGCACCGCCTCCGCCCGTTCGAGCAGGGCGGCTCGGAGGTTGCCGTGGTGGAAGGGCCGGTGGGGCATGGGCCCATCCTATCCGCAAGTAGGCATTGACTACTTTATAGACACTGCCTAGTCTCGGGGCCGGACACCGAAACGCCCAGGGAGAGAGGCCCCGAGATGACGCACCAGAACACCGCACTGTGGCTGCCGAAACCGGGCGCGCCCTTCGAGGTGGGGCCCGCGCCCTACACCCCGCCGGCGGCGGGCGAGGTGGTCGTCCGGGTGCGGGCGGTGGCCGTCAACCCGATCGACGACCTGCCGGGCCCCCTCTACCGGCTGGCCCTGCCCTGGCTGGCCTTCCCCGCCGTGGTGGGCTCGGACGTCGCGGGCGAGGTCGTCGAGACCGGCCCCGGGGTGACCCGGCTGCGTCCGGGGGACCGCGTCCTGGGGCACGCGTTCGGGGTCGACCGCTCCCGCAACCGTCCGGCCGAGAGCGCCTTCCAGCACTACGCCGTCCTGCTGGAGCACATGGTCTGCCCCGTCCCGGAGTCGATGCCGCTGTACCGGGCGGCCGTGCTGCCGCTGGCCCTGTCGACCGCCGCGACCGGCCTGTTCCAGCCGGACCACCTCGGTCTCGCGCTGCCCGGGCCGGCCCCCGCCGACCGCGGGGAGACGGTGCTCGTCTGGGGCGGCTCGACCAGCGTCGGGAGCAACGCGGTCCAGCTCGCCCGCAGCGCCGGCTACCGGGTCCTGGCCACCTCGTCCCCGCACAACTTCGACCGCCTCCGCGCCCTGGGCGCGGCGCACGCCGTCGACCGCAACAGCCCGACCGCCGTCCCGGAACTCCTCGAACTGATCGGCGCCGGACCGCTCGCGGGCATCCTGGCGATCGGCGCCGGTTCGCTCCGCCCGGCGGTCCGGATCGCCGCCCGGGCCCCGGGCGGCCGGCGGATCGCCTCGGCCCGGCCCGCGCTGTTCACCCGCGTCCCGGGGTGGCTGGCGCGGCGGCACGGGGTGCGGGTGAGCAGCATCTGGGGCGGCACCCTGAAGGACAACGAGGTCGGGCCGGCCGTCTACACCGGCTTCCTGCCGGCCGCGCTCGCCGCCGGCGCCTACCGGGCCGCCCCGGACGCCACCGTGGTCGGCCACGGCCTGGCCGCCGTCCCGGAGGCGCTGCGGGAGCTGAAGAAGGGCGTCAGCGCGCAGAAGCTCGTCGTCACCCTCTGACCTCCCCCCGCCCCATCTCCCGCGTGGGGCCCGCCCGTTGTCGGCGGCGGCTGGCAGGCTGGCCCGATGAGCGACGAAACCACCGGGCGACCCGCCGAACGACCCGTCGGACGGCCCACCACCGCGCCGCAGACCTTCTCCCCCGCCTGGGCCGACGCCGCGGGCCGCGCCGACCCGCCGCTGGTCGGCGACGAGCGGGAGGTCCTGCTGTCGTACCTGGAGTTCCACCGCGAGACCTTCGCGCTGAAGTGCGCGGGCGTCCCGACCGGGCGGCTCTCCGAGTTCCTGGTGCCGCCGTCCGGGCTGACCCTGCACGGCCTGGTCCGGCACCTGGCCGGGGTCGAACAGTGGTGGCTGCAGATCCAGTTCGCCGGGGACGAGTCCCGACCGGTGCTGTACTACTCGGACGACGACCCCGACCAGGACTTCGAGCGCCTCGACGGGGACTTCGACGAAGCCTTCGCCACCTGGCGCGCCCAGGTCGAGATCTCCCGCCGGATCATCGCCGACACCCCCTCGCTGGACGCCACCGGCGTCCACAAGGCCACCGGGCAGCCGGTCTCGCTGCGCCGGATCCTGGTGCACATGCTCGCCGAGTACGCCCGCCACAACGGCCACGCCGACCTGCTGCGCGAGCGGATCGACGGCACCACCGGCTACTGAGCGGCAGCACGCCCGGGCCCGCACCCGCCGGGCCCCGCGCCCCCGTCCCGTCCCCGCCCCGTCCGGAAAGTTCCCCGTTCGCTCTCCGTACGCCCGCCGTACGCTCTCCGGGGGTGTCTGCGCCGGTGAGTTTTGGCCCCGTCAGAACGGATTGGCCTGGCCCCACTTTTAGGCCGTCCGGGTGATGGCTCTGGGCGGTGTCGAGAAGGAACGGATTGAAGTGGCCCCACCCCCGATCGGGTGACGTTTCCCCGCTGTCCCGGGGTGGCGGGGCTCGGGTGGCGGTGGCGGGCCCAGGCCGGAACACACGAACAACATCCCGGGCCGCACCTGCCAGCCGACGCCGTCGGCCGCCCTATGGCTTTGGCGCCACGGCTGGCGCAGGCAGGTCGAGAACGCGGGCAAGGGCGGCAACGACCGGACCAGAATGCTCCGGCATCTGCTGATGGACCCAGGCGGTCGCCAGCGCGAGGAAGTTGGTCAGGTCGCGCTCGACGCCAGCGAGCAGGTGGCGGAGCTCGGTCACGGGCAGCTCGATCACCGGGCTGTCGCTCTGCTCGGCGTTGACGGTCAGCCGGACGGTGTCGCCGAAACGTTCTGCAACCGGGGACACGGGCTCGTGGCCGAACCCAAGCAGGCTGCCGCCATCGACGAAAACGTGCCAGTCGCGCCAGTCTTCCAGTCCGTCGCAGCAACCGGGCAGGAAGGTGACCCCCGTGGAGTGGTCGGTGACTCGCAGGCCACCGGCCGCGTAGAGGTTGTCGAAGGTCAGCAGTCCATGAAGGAAGGACTCAAGCGGGTCAGTCGGCCGTGGCGGGCGGTCACCGTCAGGATCGATGTCGTTGCAGCCGATGATGCGCATCATCGCCGTCCCGACCTCGGCGGGTGAGAGTTCGCCGTTCAGGGTCAGGAAGGCGAACGGCGCGACTCCAGCGATAGGCCAGAGGCCGAAGCCCGCGGGTGTGTTGATCTCCAGAACAGGCTGCATCACGATCACCTGGCGCAGTGTTCCGCACTCTTGCCCGTATCGCCCCTCGATTACGCCGAGCATCTCGCCTCTTCCGAACCCTGAACGCACCTTCGGTCGTACTGGCATGCAGACGCAGTTGCCGCCGACACCTCACCGCGCGGGCCGTCAGGTGGGGCCAACCTAAACCGTTCCTCGGTGGGGCCACTTGCAGCCGTCACCCCGGGGCCAAGAAACACCGTCCTAGACACCGGGGGCTTTCCGGACGGGGGCGGTAGCCTGGACAGGGTGCCCCTTCTCGTCAGCCGTCGCCACGTGGACCTGCTCCGCGTCACGAGCGCGTCCTGTCGTCGCTCCGCCTGACCCCATCCCGTCTCCCGGCCCCGCTCCCCCGTTCCTCCCGTTCGGACGCGCGGGCCCCCGTTCCCCCGGCCCGTCCGGCGCGATCCGCCGTCCCCGCCGGGTCCCAGCACCGCGGACGCACCCCCATGACGCAGCAGCACCCCACCTCCCTCCCCGTGATCGACCTCTCGCTCGCCGACGGCACCCCCGCCGACCGGGCCCGCCTGCACGCCGGACTGCGCGCGGCCGCGACCGGCGTCGGCTTCTTCCAGCTCACCGGCCACGGCGTCACGCCCGCCGAGACCGCCGCGCTGACCGCCGCGATGCGGGCCTTCTTCGCCCTCCCCGAGGCCGACCGGCTGGCGGTCAGCAACCTCAACTCCCCGCACTTCCGCGGCTACACCCGCACCGGCGACGAGCACACCGGCGGCCGCCGCGACTGGCGCGACCAGCTCGACATCGGCCCCGAACTGCCGCCGCACGTCCCGGCCCCGGGCGAGCCCGCGTACTGGTGGCTGGAGGGGCCCAACCAGTGGCCCGCCGCGCTCCCCGAGCTGCGCACCGCCGCCCTGCACTGGATCGACCGCCTCGGTTCGGTCGCCCGCCGCCTGCTGCACGAACTGCTCGCCTCGATCGGCGCCCGCCCCGACTTCTACGACGACGCCTTCGCCCCGCACCCCCACCTGCACCTCAAGCTGGTCCGCTACCCCGGCAGCGCCCCCGCCGGCCCCCCGCAGGGCGTCGGCACCCACAAGGACTACGGCTTCGTCACCCTCCTCCTGCAGGACACCGTCGGCGGCCTCCAGGTCGAACGCCCGGACGGCACCTTCCTCGACGTCCCCCCGCTGGAGGGCGCCTTCGTGGTCAACCTCGGCGAACTCCTCGAAGTCGCCACCGACGGCTACCTCCGGGCCACCTCCCACCGCGTCCTGTCCCCGCCCGGCGCCCGCGAACGCTTCTCCGTCCCGTTCTTCTACAACCCCCGCCTCGACGCCCACATCACCCCGCTCGACTTCCCGCACGCCCACCACGCCCCCGGCATCACCCAGGACCCTTCGAACCCGCTCCACTCCGACTTCGGCGCGAACGAATTGAAGGGCTACTCCCGAGCTCACCCTGCGGTCACCAGGCGCCACCACCCCGAACTGCTCCCGCTGGGCTGACCTTCGCGCCGATGGACCGGCCGCCCCGGCCGGTGCGACACTGCTGCTGTCACAGTGGGGCCGGGGTGAGGGGTCGGGCGTGGTGGACGGGCCGCGGTGGACGGTGGAGGAGCTCGCGGACCGGGCCGGGGTGACGGTGCGGACGCTGCGGTTCTACGCGGCGAAGGGGCTGCTGCCGCCGCCGGAGCTGGGGGCGCGGCGGGTGGGGTGGTACGGGGCCGAGCACCTGGGGCGGCTGGAGCTGATCGAGGAGTTGCAGCGGCAGGGGCTGACGCTGGCCGCGATCGAACGATACCTGGCCCAACTTCCGCAGGATATCGGCGAGTTGGACTTGGCGATCCACCGCGCCCTGGTCGCCTCCTGGACGCCGGAGTCGGCCGAGGAGGCCCGCCGCGACCAGGTCGAGCGCCGGGCCGGCCGCCCGCTCTCGGACGCCGACCTGGACTCGCTCGCCGCGATGGGCGCCCTGCACCGCACCGCCGAACCGGAGGTGTTCAAGGTCGACCCCGGCCTGCTCCCGCTGGGCGTCCGGGTGCTGGACGTGCCGATCCCGCTGGAGACCCTGCTCGCCGCCCGCGCCGTGGTCCGGCTGCACAGCCGGGCGACCGCCCACGACCTGCACCGCCTCTTCCGGGACACCGTCTGGCGCCCGTACCGGGAGAGCGCCCCGCCCCCCGAGGAGCTGGACCGGATGCGGGAACTCACCGACCGGATCCAGCCGGTGGTGGTGCAGGCCCTGGTGACGGCCTTCCAACGCTCACTGGCCGAGGAGCTGGCCCGCCCGCACCCCGAGGACGCGGCGGCCCGGGACGGCCGGTGACGGGGGGGCGGCGACCGGGGCCGGTGACCGGGGGCGGGGCCCGGCGGCACGGAACGGCGGCGCGGAGTGGTGGCAGCTGTGGGAGCGCTCCCATATTTGGCGGCGGGCGTGTACGATCACGCCGCGACGGCGGTCCGGCCTGCGTCGTCGCAGCACCGTCCGAGCACCGAAGCCTGGGGAGCGACCCTTGTCCGACGCCGCATTCACCGTCATCGACCTCGGCGGCACCACGCTGCGCACCGCCCGCTACGGGGTGGGCGAGGACGCCGTCACCGACGTCCGGCGGGTGCCGACGGACGGGATAGCCGGGCACCCGGAGCTGCCGGTGGACGAGCTGCAGACCCGGGTGCTGGAGCAGGTCGCCGCGTTCGCCGCCGAGGCGGTCGAGCGGCACGGCAGCAGCGCCGTCGCCGTCGCCTTCGCCGGGCCGGTCACCGCGGACGGCCGGGCGCTGGCCGCGCCGACCGTGTGGGGCGGTCCGGGCGCGCAGGTGGCGGTGCGGGAACGGCTGGAGGAGCGGCTGGGCCTGCCGGTCGTCGTGGTCAACGACCTGACGGCGGCGGTCTGGCGGTACGTGGAGCCCGCGGACGACCAGCCGTTCTGCCTGATCACGGTGAGCTCCGGGATCGGCAACAAGGTCTTCCGGGCGGGCGAGGTGCTGCTCGACAGCGAGGGCCACGGCGGCGAGATCGGCCACTGGACGGTCGACCCGTCCCCGGACGCGGCCCCCTGCGACTGCGGCGGCCGCGGCCACCTGGGCGCGATCGCCTCCGGGCGCGGCGCGCTGGCCGCCGCCCGCCGCGCCGCGCTGGCCGACCCGGACGGCTACGCCCGCTCCGCCCTGGCGGCCGCCGCCCCCGAGCCCGAACTGCTCGACAACCACGCCCTGGTGGCCGCCGTCCGGGCCGGGGACGGCTTCGCGACCGAGGCGCTGCGCGGCGGGTTCACCGCGCTGGCCTCGGCGATCACCGCGATGTTCACCTCGATCGGCATCCGCCGCTACGTGCTGATCGGCGGCTTCGCGCTCGCGGTCGGGCCGCGCTACGCCGAGCTGCTGACCGCCGAGCTGGAGCGCTTGGGCTGCTTCGGCCTGAGCGCCGAGGAGATCCGCCGGATGGTGGTGCTCGGCGTCGCGGACGACGACTCCGGCCTGATCGGCGCCGGTCGCCTGCTGGCCGCCCGCGACGCCGCGGCCGTCAGGGCCTAGTAGCGGCCGCCGCTCTCGGCGAGGGCGACCAGCGAGGCGGGCGGGGTGAAGCGTTCGCCGTAGACGGCGGCGAGTTGGCGGGCCCGGGCGGTGAAGCCGGCCGGGCCGCCGGGGTAGCCGTTGACGTACTGGAGGACGCCGCCGGTCCAGGCGGGGAAGCCGATGCCGAGGATGGAGCCGATGTTGGCGTCGGCGACCGAGGTGAGGACGTCCTCGTCGAGGCAGCGGATCGAGTCGAGCGCCTCGCTGAACAGCATCCGCTCCTTCATGTCCTCGAACGGGATCTCCGCGCCCTCGCGCGCGAAGTGCTCGCGCAGGCCGGGCCAGAGCCGGGTGCGGCGGCCGTCGACGTACTCGTAGAAGCCGGCGCCGCCGCTGCGGCCGGGGCGGTCGAACTCGTCGAGCATCCGGTCCAGGACGGCCTCGCCGGGGTGGCCGGTCCAGCTGCCGCCGGCCTCCTCGACGGCGCGGCGGGCCTCGTTGCGGATCTTGCGGGGCAGGGTGAGGGTGAGTTCGTCGAGCAGGGCGAGGACCTTGGCGGGGTAGCCGGCCTGGGCGGCGGCCTGCTCGACGGAGGACGGGTCGAGGCCCTCGCCGATCATCGCGACGCCCTCGTTGAGGAACTGGCCGATCACCCGGGAGGTGAAGAAGCCGCGGGAGTCGTTGACCACGATCGGGGTCTTGCGGATCTGCCGGACCAGGTCGAAGGCCCGGGCGAGGGCCTCGTCGCCGGTGCCCGGGCCGCGGATGATCTCGACCAGCGGCATCTTGTCGACGGGCGAGAAGAAGTGCAGGCCGATGAAGTCGGCGGGCCGCTCGACGCCTTCGGCGAGCAGGCCGATCGGCAGGGTGGAGGTGTTGGAGCAGAGCAGCGCGTCGGGGGCGACGACGTGCTGGACCTCCTGGAAGACCTTGTGCTTGAGCTCGGGGTTCTCGAAGACCGCCTCGATGACGGTGTCGCAGCCGGCCAGGTCGGCGGCGTCCGCGGTGGGGGTGATCCGGGCCAGGAACGCGGCGCGCTCCTCGGCGGTGATCCGGCCGCGCGCCACCTGCTTGTCCAACAGGCCCGCGCTGTAGGCCTTTCCGCGTTCGGCGGCCTCGGCGGTGACGTCCTTGAGCAGGACGTCGAGGCCCGCCTTGGCGCAGGAGTACGCGATGCCCGCGCCCATCATGCCCGCGCCCAGCACCGCGACCTTGGCGGCCTTCCGAGTGGGCACCGAACTCGGCCGGGAGACACCGGAGTTGACGGCCTGCATGTCGAAGAAGAACGCCTTGATCATGTTCTTCGAGGTGGGCCCGCAGGCGAGTTCGGTGAAGTAGCGGGCCTCGATGGCGAACGCGGTGTCCACGTCGACCTGGCTGCTCTCCACCGCCGCGGCCATGATGTTGCGCGGCGCCGGGTAGGGCGCGCCGTTCAGCTGCTTGCGCAGGTTGGCGGGGAAGGCGGGCAGGTTGGCGGCGAGCGCGGGGGTGCTGGGCGTGCCGCCGGGGATCCGGTGGCCCTTGACGTCCCAGGGCTGCAGGCTGGTCGGGTGGGCGGCGACGAAGGCGCGCGCCTTGGCGTCCATCTCCTCGGCGGTGGCGGCGAGTTCGTGCACCAGGCCGTGTTCCAGGGCCTGCGCCGGACGGTACTGCTGGCCCTGCAGGAGGACCTTGAGCAGGGCGTCGGTGATGCCGAGCATCCGCACGGTGCGCACCACGCCGCCGCCGCCGGGCAGCAGGCCGAGGGTGACCTCGGGCAGGCCGATCCTGCTGCCGGGGGCGTCCAGGGCGATCCGGTGGTGGCAGGCGAGGGCGATCTCCAGGCCGCCGCCGAGCGCGGTGCCGTTGATCGCGGCGACCACCGGCTTGCCGAGCGTCTCCAGGCGGCGCAGCGCGCGCTTGATCCGCATCGAGTCGGTGAACACCCGCTCGGCGTCGGCCGGTCCGGCGGCGGAGAGCAGTTTGAGGTCGCCGCCGGCGAAGAAGGTCTTCTTCGCCGAGGTGATGATGACGCCGGTCAACTCCGGTGTGGCGGAGAGCCGTTCGACGGTGGCTTCGAGCGCGTCGGTGAACGCGGCGTTCATGGTGTTGGCGGACTGGGCGGGGTCGTCGAGGACGAGGGTGACCACGCCGTCCTGGTCCTGCTCCCAGCGGATGGGGCTGCTCACGTCGGTCATGTCGTTGAAGTCCTTGGTCGGTTACGTGAGTTGACGGATGGTCAGGCGTTGACGCGCTCGACGACGGTGGCGATGCCCATGCCGCCGCCGACGCACAGGGTGGCCAGGCCGTAGCGCAGGTCGCGGCGTTCCAGCTCGTCGATCAGGGTGCCGATCAGCATCGCGCCGGTCGCGCCGAGCGGGTGGCCGAGCGCGATGGCGCCGCCGTTGACGTTCACCTGGTCGTGCCGGAAGCCGAGTTCGCGCATGAAGCGCAGCGCGACGGCGGCGAACGCCTCGTTGATCTCGACCAGGTCGATGTCGGCGGCGCTCAGCCCGGCCTTGGCGAGCGCCTTGCGGGTGGCGGGGGCCGGGCCGGTGAGCATGATGGTGGGTTCGGAGCCGGAGACCGCGGCGGAGACGATCCGGGCCCGCGGGGTGAGGCCGTAGCGCTCGCCGATCTCCTTCGACCCGATGGCGACCAGCGCGGCGCCGTCCACGATGCCGGAGGAGTTGCCCGCGTGGTGGACGTGGTCGATGGCCTCCACCCAGTGGTACTTCTGCAGCGCGACGGCGTCGAAGCCGCCGAGTTCGCCGATGTCGGCGAAGGACGGCTTCAGCCCGGCCAGCGACTCGACGCTGGTGCCGGGACGGATGAACTCGTCGCGGCCGAGCACCACCAGCCCGTTGCGGTCGCGCACCGGCACCACCGAGCGGTCGAACAGCCCGTCGGCCTGCGCCTTCGCGGCGCGGGCCTGCGACTCGGCGGCGAACGCGTCCACGTCGGTGCGGGACAGGCCCTCGATGGTGGCGATCAGGTCGGCGCCGATGCCCTGCGGGACGAAGCCGGTCTCGTAGGCGGTCATCGGGTCGGCGAACCAGGCGCCGCCGTCGGAGCCCATCTTCACCCGGGACATCGACTCGACGCCGCCCGCCAGGATCAGGTCCTCCCAGCCCGAACGGACCTTCGCCGCGGCCAGGTTGACGGCTTCCAGGCCGGACGCGCAGAAGCGGTTCTCCTGCACGCCGGCGACGGTGTCGGGCAGCCCGGCGGCGATCGCCGCGACCCGGGCGATGTCGGAGCCCTGGTCGCCGATCGGGCTGACCACGCCGAGCACGATGTCGTCGATCGCCGCCGGGTCCAGGGTCGGGAAGCGGCGCCGGAGTTCGTGGATCAGGCCGACCACCAGGTCGATCGGCTTGGTGCCGTGCAGGGAGCCGTTCTGCTTGCCGCGCCCGCGCGGGGTGCGGATCGCGTCGTAGACGTACGCTTCGGTGGTCACGGGTGCGGGTGCCTTTCGGGAGGGAGGGTGCGGCGGGACTGCGGCGGGAGTTCGGCGGGAGCGCGACCGGGTTCGGCCGGACTTCGGCGGGGCTTCGGCGGGACTTCGGCGGGACTTCAGGCGAGGAGGGCGCGGCCGACGATCTCCTTCATGATCTCGGTGGTGCCGCCGTAGATGGTCTGGACACGCCCGTCGGTGAACGCCCGGGCGACCGCGCTGTCACGCATGTAGCCGGAGCCGCCGTGCAGTTGCAGGCAGCGGTCGGCGGCGCGCTTCTGCAGTTCGGTGGCCCACCACTTGGCCATCGAGGCGTCCACCGGGGTCAGCGCGTACCGGTTGTGCTCCAGCACGCAGCGGTCCACGAAGGTGCGGGTGACCGCGCACTCGGTGGCCAGTTCGGCGATCTCGAACCGGACGTGCTGCAGCTTGGCCAGCGGCCGGCCGAACGCGGTGCGCCGCTTGACGTACTCGACGGTCTCCGCGAGGACGGCCTCGGCGGCGGCGATCGCGGCCACCGCGATGGCCAGCCGCTCCTGGGCCAGGTTGCGCATCAGGTACTGGAAGCCCAGGTGCTCCTCCCCCAGCAGGTTGGCCTTCGGGACGCGCACCTCGTGAAAGAACAACTCGGCGGTGTCCTGGGCGTGTTGGCCGATCTTGTCGAGGTTGCGGCCGCGTTCGAAGCCCGGCGTGCCGCGCTCGACCACCAGCAGGCTCAGGCCGTGCGCGCCGCCCTCGGCGGTGGTCCTCGCGACCACCACGACCAGGTCGGCCAGGATGCCGTTGGAGATGAAGGTCTTGGCGCCGTTCAACAGGTAGTGGTCGCCCGCGTCGACCGCGGTGGTGCGGATCGCCTGCAGGTCGGAGCCGGTCTCCGGTTCGGTCATCGCGATCGCGGTGATCAGCTCGCCGGAGCAGAAGCCGGGCAGCCAGCGCCGCTTCTGCTCCTCGGTGCCCAGGCCGGTCAGGTACGGGCCGATGACGTCGTTGTGCAGGCCGACGGCCAGGCCGCCGGCCCCGGCCCGGACGAACTCCTCGGCCAGCACGGCGGCGAACCGGAAGTCGGGGCTGCCCCCGCCGCCGTACCGCTCGTCCACGGCCAGGCCGAGCAGCCCGGCCCGGCCGGCGGCCAGCCAGGCGGAGCGGTCGACGACGCCCTGCCGCTCCCAGCGGGCGTGGTGCGGGGTGACCTCCTTGGCGAGGAAGGCCCGGACGGTGGTGCGGAAGTCCTCGTGCTCCTCGGTGTAGAGCTCGCGCTGCACGGGCTGGTCCCTTCAGGAGGCGGGCGGGGCAGGGGAGTTCGGGGCGGGGGAGTTCGGGGCAGGGGGGTTCGGGGCCGGTGACTCCGGGAGGGGGACGGCCCAGTCGCGGGCCACCTCGGCGGTGTGCGCGCCGGGCCGGGCGGGCGGGGTGCGCAGCGCGCCGGGGGTGGCGGAGAAGCGCGGGGCGGGGGCGGGCTGGCGGGTGCCGCCGTGCTCGGGGTAGCTGCCGCGGGCGGCCAGGTGCGGGTGCTCGGCGGCCTGACGGAGGGTCAGGACCGGTGCCACGCAGGCGTCGTGGCCCTCGAACAGGGCGGTCCACTCGGCCTGGGTGCGGGTGGCGAAGCGGGCCGCCAGGGTCTGCCGCAGTTCGGGCCAGCGCGCCGGGTCGTACTGGTCGGGGGCGTCCGGGCCGAGTTCCAGCAGGCGGGCGAACTCGGCGTAGAAGCGCGGCTCCAGCGGGCCGACGGCCATCCAGCGGCCGTCCGAGGTGCGGTAGGTGCCGTACCAGGGGGCGCCGCCGTCCAGCAGGTTGCTGCCGCGCCGCTCCTGCCAGAGCCCGGCGTCCAGCAGGCCCCACAGCATGGTGGTCAGGTGCGCGGCGCCGTCCACGATCGCGGCGTCCACCACCTGGCCGGTGCCGGTGGCGCGGGCGTGGTGCAGGGCGGCGAGCAGGCCGACCACCAGGTAGAGCGAGCCGCCCGCGTAGTCGCCGAGCAGGTTGGCGGGGATCGCCGGGGGCCCGTCGGGCGGACCGATCAGGCCGAGCAGGCCGGAGGTCGCCAGGTAGGTGACGTCGTGCCCGGCGCGTTCGGCGAGCGGCCCGTCCTGGCCCCAGCCGGTCATCCGGCCGTACACCAGCGCCGGGTTGCGGGCCAGGCAGGCGTCCGGGCCGACGCCGAGGCGTTCGGCGACGCCGGGGCGCCAGCCCTCGATCAGCAGGTCGGCGCGGGCGGCCAGGTCGCGGACGGCGGCGGCGCCCGCGTCCGTCTTCAGGTCGACCAGGACGGAGCGCTTGTTGCGGTTGGTCAGGTCGCGCGCCGGGTCGGGCCCGAGGCCCTGCCCGCCGGGCCGGTCCACCCGCACCACGTCCGCCCCGAGGTCGGCGAGCAGCATCGCGGCGAACGGGCCGGGCCCGATGCCCGCGAGCTCCAGCACCCGGACCCCGGCGAGGGGGCCGGCGGGGGGTGTTGCGGAGGTCATCGGCGACCGCCTCCCAGGTTTGACAGTGAAGCTGTCACAGTGGCGATGATAGGGACGTGACTCGCCGGTAACAAGAGCCCGGCGGCAGTGCGCGCGACACGGCGGCGACCCGCGGACGGCGCGCCGCGCGTGCCCGATCACGCGTGCCCGATCATGGGGGTGGACCGATCGACCGGGAGGGCCCCGCGGACATGGACAGCATCGACAGCCTCGACACCGCCGTACTGGACGACCCCGTCGGCGCCTCGCTGGGCGGCGCCCACGCGCACCTGGCCCGGCGGCACGGGCAGGCGGTGCGCTACGACCCGGAGGTGGCGAGCTTCAGCAGCGTCGGCACCGCGCCCGGGCCCGGGGCCTGGGACGACCTGACCGGGCTGCTCGGGGCCGGGGAGTTCGCCGACCTGTTCAGCTGCCCGGCGCTGCCGCCCGCCCACTGGAAGACCGAATTCGTGCTGGACGGGCACCAGTTGGTGCAGCGGGAACCCGTCCGCCCGGCACTGCCCGGCGGACTGCGGGTGGTCGAACTCGGCGCCGCCGACGTGCCCGAGATGCTGGCCCTGGTGGAGCGCACCCGCCCCGGCCCGTTCCGGCCGCGCACCCGCGAACTCGGCACCTACCTGGGCGTCCGCGACCCCCGCGACCCGGACGGCGCGCTGCTCGCGATGGCCGGCGAACGGCTGCGCCCGCCCGGCTTCACCGAGGTCTCCGCCGTCTGCACCGCCCCCGAGGCCCGCGGCCGCGGCCTGGCCGCCCACCTGGTCGGCGAACTCGCCGCCCGGATCACCGCCCGCGGCGAACGGCCGTTCCTGCACGTCGCCGCCGCCAACACCGGTGCGCGCGCCCTCTACGAGCGGCTCGGCTTCGTCCGCCGCGCCGACGTGGTCTTCCGCGGCTTCCGCACCCCCTGACCGCCGCCCCGGCCGCACCCCCCCTGACCGCCGCCGCACCGGGTGCCCGCCCGCCGCGCGTTGACGCCCGGCGGGCCGCGGCGGAGGCTGGAGGGGAACGCGAGGCCGGGGGGAGCGAGGCGCACCGGCCGCCCGCGCGCCGGTGCGCGCCCGGAAGGTGAACCGCCATGCAGAACCACTGGCTCGTCGACCTGAACTTCGACGAGGACGACTCCCGCACCACCTGCACCGCCGCGCTCAGCGGCTTCAGCGCCCCCGGCGCCCGCGGCACCGGGACGGCCCGGCGCAACCCGGACGACGAGGCCGACACCGCGATCGGCGAGGAACTCGCCGCCGCCCGCGCCTGCAACGACCTCGCCCGGCAGCTGATCGGGCGCGCCGCGACCGGCATCGAGGGCCACACCCACACCCCCGCGCAGCTGTCCTTCTGAGCCCGCGGGCGGGCGCGCACCACCCCCGACCGGTGATCTTTTCCGACCGTCGAACCGGCGGGTAGAGTGCGGCGACCTGTCGTGCCCACGGGGGGCACCGCCGAAACGAACGTCCGGTGACCGCATGACCGTCTGGACCCGACCCGCCACCTGGTGGCGCAGCGCCATCGTCCTGTCCGCGTTCCTGGGGATCTTCCTCAGCAACAGCTCGCTGGTGTACTTCACCATCCAGAGCAACGTGATCGTGCTCGGCTACTTCCTGGCCGCGATCTACTGGACGGCCAGGCGCGACACCGCCGACGCCCCCGCGCCCCGGCTGCGCGGCGCCGCCGTCCTGTACATCACCATCACCGGCATCGTCGCGCACGTCCTGCTCAACCACGGCGAGAACCCGCTCCCCGGTCTGACCTCAGGCGACGTGGTCCAGCACTGGTCCAGCTTCTTCCTGCACTACACCACCCCGGTCCTGGTCCTCGGCGAGTGGCTGCTGTTCTCCCCCCGCAACGCCTCCCGCTGGCGCGACCTGCCGCTGTGGCTCTCCTACCCCCTCGGCTACGCCCTGCTGACCGAGGCCCGCGCCGTCCTGCTCCCGCACTTCCCGGTCCGCTACCCCTACTTCTTCCTCGACCCCACCGAGAAGGGCTACGCCTGGGTCGGCCTCCAGATGGTCGAACTCGTCGCCGAGTTCGCCGTCCTGGGCGCCCTGGTCATCGGCCTGGACCGCCTCGGCACCAGGCTCCGCCGCACCCCGGCCCCGAAGCCCGCCGGGGTCTGACGGCCCGCCCGCCGTCCCGCCCGCTTCCCGCCCCGTCCACCCGCCGGTGGGCGGGGCGGTGCCGTCAGCGGGTGGAGCCCATCCGCCTGGAGACGCGGGCGGCGGTGGCGGCGACCACGGGGCCGAGTTCGCGGGCGCGGGCGGCGGTGATGCGGGAGGTGAGGGCGGAGGTGGAGATGGCGCCGATGACGGTGTTGTTGTGGTCGAAGACGGGGGCGGCGATGCAGCGGACCTCGGGTTCGTTCTCGCGGTCGTCGACGGCGTAGCCGCGGGTGCGGATCCGGGTGAGGTCGGTGCGCAGGGCGGCGGCGGAGGTGAGGGTGCGGGTGGTGATCGCGGGCAGGCCGGCGGCGACGACGGCGGCGAGGGCCTCCTCGGGCATCCAGGCGAGCATGGCCTTGCCGACGGCGGTGCAGTACATGGGGGCGCGGCTGCCGATCCGGGAGGCCATCCGGACGGCGGTCTCGTTCTCGACCTTGTCGACGTAGACCACGTACGGGGTGTCGGGGACGCACAGGTGGACGGTGCCGCCGACCTCGCGCATCAGCTGGTGGGCCTCCTCGGAGGCGGCGGTGCGCAGGTCGAGGGTGGCGAGGTAGGCCTGGCCGAGCTGGAGGGCGCCGGGGCCGAGCCGGAAGTGGCCGGTGTCGCGGTCGCGGGCGAGGAGCTGGGCGTCGACCAGCGGGGCGGCCAGCCGCAGCACGGTGGACTTGGACATCTCCAGGCCGTCGGCGAGCGCGGTGAGGCTGAGGTCGGTGCCGGCCGCCGCGTGGTCCCGGACGTGTTCGAGCACCGCGAGGGCGCGGCGCAGCGACGCGGACTGGTTGCGTTCCGGCCGGCCCTCGGCGGGTCGGCTCTCGGCGGCGGTGCTGGTCATGGGGTGTGACGCTACGGCGGGGAGGGCCCCGGTGCCAGTTCCGCAGCACATCGTTTTGCAGTGCAGAACTTTCGCGGTCTGCTCTTGTCGCCGTGCCCGGCGAGTTTCTAACGTCCCGCTCACACCGATCCCCCACTGCATGTCCCGGTTCGTCCCGGGGTGCGCAGGTGCGTCCCGCTGCGGCGAGGAGATGACGTTGAGCATGAAGAAGCTGGCCCGTGGTGCCGCCCTTGCCGTGCTGGCCGGCACCGTGGCCACGGCCTGTGCGCCGGGCACCGCGAAGACCGCGACGTCCGCGGACAAGCAGACCGGCACCGTGAAGGTGTGGCTGTACGACGAGGCGAACCGGGCGCCCAAGGAGCAGGTGGTGGCGCAGGCCGTCGCCGACTTCAAGGCCAAGCACGCGGGCGTCGAGGTCGAGGTCTCGTACATCCCGACCGACGCCGGTCCGCGCGCCGAGAAGATGAAGGGCGCGTTCAACGACCCGTCCTCGGCCCCGGACGTGGTGGAGTTCGGCAACACCGACCTGTTCGGCTACACCGCCTCGGGCGGCCTGGCCGACATCACCTCCGACCTGGCCGGCTGGGAGGAGGGCAAGGACCTGCCGCAGGACCTGAAGGACACCGCGGTGGTCGACGGCAAGACGTACGGCCTGCCGTGGTGGCTGGGCGTGCGCGCGCTGTACTACCGCACCGACGTGTTCACCGAGCTGGGCCTGCAGGCGCCGACCAGCTACGCCGAGCTGAAGTCGGCGGCGGAGAAGGTCCGGGCCGCGCACGGCGACCTGCTGGGCATCGCGGTCGGCGGCAAGTACACCTTCGGCGCGCTGCCGTTCGTGTGGGCCAACGGCGGCGACCTGGCGACGGCGAGCGGCTCGGCGTACACCTCGGCGATCGACTCGGCGCAGTCGCAGGCGGGCGTGAAGGCGTACACCGACCTGTTCACGGACGCGATCTGCCCGGCGCAGCAGTGCGCCGACCTGACCGGCGGCAAGACCGTGGAGGCGTTCGCGGCGGGCAAGGCCGGCATGGCGATCCTGCCGAACTCCTCGCGCAGCGCGGTGGAGGCGGGCGCGGCGGCCGGCAAGTACGCGATCGTGCCGCTGCCGGGCGCCGAGGCCGGGAAGATCGCCCCGGCGTTCTCCGGCGGCAACGACCTGGGCGTGATGAAGTCGACCCAGCACCGCAGCCTGGCGGTCGACTTCATGAAGGAGCTGGCCTCCGAGAAGAACCAGCTGGCGCTGTTCGACGCGATGGGCAACCTGCCGACGCTGTCCTCGGCGCGCGCCGAGGTGGTGCAGAAGCAGCCGTGGCTGAAGCCGTTCACGGACACCATCGAGGCCGGCACCAAGTTCGTCCCGAAGGACGCCGCCTGGGCCAAGATCGACGCCCAGAACGTGGTGCCGACGATGCTGCAGAAGGTCATCACCGGCAAGTCCGACGTGGCCGGTGCCACCAAGGAGGCCGCGGCCGCGATGAACACCTCGTTCAGCGGCAAGTAGCCGTCGGTCCGTAGCGAAGAAGAAGCGGAAGTTGTCGATGCCTGCCACGACCGTCACCGCCCGGGCGGACCACGGGGACTCCACCCCGGTCCGCCCGGCGGGCGGCGCCCCCGCGAAGGGCCGCCGCCGCACCGGGCCGCTCGCCCGGATCCCCGTCCCGCTGTGGCTGCTGCTGCCGGCCGCCCTGGTGCTGATCCCGCTGTTCGGCTACCCGCTGTACCAGCTGGGCCTGCTGTCGGTGCTGAAGTTCGGGCAGCCGCAGGCGTCGGGCGGAGTGCCGACCGAGTTCGTCGGCCTGTCGAACTACACCGACGTGCTGGGCGACGAGCAGTTCTGGACGGTGCTCGGCCAGACCCTGGCGTTCGCCGCGTTCTGCGTGCTGGCCACCCTGGCGGTCGGCGCGACCTGCGCGGTGCTGCTCACCCGGGTCGGCAAGTGGCCGCGGCTGATGCTGATGTTCGGCGCGCTGGGCGCCTGGGCGGCGCCCGCGATGACCGGCTCCACGGTGTGGATGTTCCTGCTGGACACCAACTCCGGCCTGGTCAACGAGGTCCTCGGCACCCAGGGCCACAACTGGATGTACGACAAGTGGTCGGCGTTCGCGATGGTCGCCGTGGTCGTGGTCTGGCACAGCTTCCCGTTCGTGATGATCACCCTGTACGCGGGCATCCAGGCGATCCCGGACTCCGTCGTCGAGGCCGCCCGGCTGGACGGCGCCGGGACGGTCACGATCTTCCGGAAGATCATGCTGCCGATGCTGCGGCCGCTGCTGGTGATCGTGGTGATCCAGTCGATCATCTGGGACTTCAAGGTCTTCACCCAGATCTACGTGATGACCGGGGGCGGCGGCATCGCCGGCCAGAACCTGGTCCTCAACGTCTACGCCTACCAGAAGGCGTTCGTCGCCGAGAACTACAGCCTGGGCGCCGCGATCGGCGTCCTGATGACGCTGATCCTGCTGGGCGTCACCGCCGTCTACATCCGCAGCCTGCGCCGCTCCGGGGAGGAACTGTGATCAGCAAGCGCGACAACCGGGTGCTGCGGCAGGGGGCGAACACCGCCGCCGTGGTGCTGGCCCTGCTGACGGTGTTCCCGCTGTACTGGATGGTGCTGTCGGCGCTGAAGCCGAAGGGCGAGATCACCTCGGCGCACCCGCGGCCGTGGACGTTCGCGCCGACGCTGGAGAACTTCCGGGGCGCCCTGGGGGTGTCCGGGTTCGGCCGGTACTTCCTGAACAGCCTGGCCGTGGCCGTGGTCGTGGTGGTGGTGTCGGCCGCGATCGCCTTCCTGGCGGCGGTGGCGCTGTCCCGGTTCAAGTTCAGGTTCAGGACCACCATCCTGATCATGTTCCTGGTGGCGCAGATGGTGCCGGTGGAGGCGCTGACCATCCCGCTGTTCTTCCTGGTCCGGGACATCGGATCGGTCGCGCCGGGCTTCGGCCTGTCCTCGCTGGGCTCGCTGATGCTGGTGAACCTGGCGTTCTCGCTGCCGTTCGCGGTGTGGATGCTGCGCGGCTTCGTCGCCGCGGTGCCGGAGTCGCTGGAGGAGGCGGCCCGGATCGACGGGGCGAGCCGGTTCACCATCCTGTGGCGGATCCTGTTCCCGCTGGTCGCCCCCGGCCTGGCGGCGACCAGCGTGTTCTCCTTCATCACGGCGTGGAACGACTTCGTGTTCGCCAAGACCCTGATCCTGGACACCGACCACCAGACGCTGCCGGCCGCGCTGATGGTGTTCTTCAAGCCGGACGAGAACGACTGGGGCGGCATCATGGCCGCCTCGACCCTGATGACGGTGCCGGTGCTGGTCTTCTTCGTGCTGGTCCAGCGGCACATGGTGTCGGGCCTGGGCGGTGCGGTGAAGGACTGACGCCGCCCTCCCCCTTCGCCGCCTGGCGGTCTCAGCCCTCCGGCTGGGCCGCCCAGGCGGCGAACGCGTCGTGGAAGCCGGGGAAGGTCTTGCGCACGCAGCCCGGGTCGTCGAAGGTCGTGCCCGGGGTGCGCAGCCCGGCGACGGCGAAGGACATCACGATCCGGTGGTCGCCGCGGGTCTCGATCTCGACCGGCTTCGGGGTGCCGGGGCGGATCTCGATCCAGTCCCGGCCGGTGGCGACGTCGACGCCCTGGCGGCGCAGGTTCTCCGCGCAGGCGTCGAGCCGGTCGCACTCCTTGATCCGGGTGTTGTAGACGTCCTCGATCCGGATCGGGCCGGAGGCGAACGGGGCGATGGCGGCCAGCGTCGGCATGGTGTCGGAGATGTCGCGCATGTTGACGGTGCCGCCGGTGAGCGTGCCGCCGGTGACGGTGGTGGCGTCGGCGCCGATCTCGACCTTCGCGCCGAGCCGCTCCAGCACCTCGACGAACCTCAGGTCGCCCTGCAGCGCGCCGCGGCCCAGCCCGGGGACGGTCACCTCGCGGCCGGTCAGCGCGGCGGCGGCGAAGAAGTACGAGGCGGTGGAGGCGTCCGGCTCGACCGGGTACCGGGCGGCGGTGTAGCCGCCGGGCGGGACGTCGAACACGTTGCCCTCGCGGGTCACCTCGACGCCGAAGCCGCGCATCATGGCGAGGGTGATCTCGACGTACGGGGCGGAGACCAGGTCGGTGACGTCGATCCGCAGGCCGGTGCGGGTGAGCGGGCCGAGCAGCAGCAGTGCCGTCAGGTACTGCGAGGACAGCCCGGCGTCGAGCGTCACCTCGCCGCCCTCGACGCCCGCCGCGCGGATGCTCAGCGGGTGGTGGCCCTCGGCGCCGTGGTGCTCCAGCTCGACGCCGAGGTCGCGCAGCGCGGTGGTGAGCGGGCCGAGCGGGCGGCGGCGCATCTGCTCGGACGCGTCGAAGTGGAAGGTGCCGTGCCCGGCGGCGGCCAGCGTCGGCAGGAAACGCGCGGTGGTGGCGCCGTCCCGGCAGAACACCGACGCCCCGTCCGCCCCGGGGCCCTGCGGGCGCCCGGTGATCCGCCACTCCCGCTCCGTGCGCTCCACCCGGTAGCCGAGCGCGCCCAGCCCCTCGGCGAAACCCTCGGTGTCGTCCGACACCAGCGGCCGCACCAGCGTCGTCACCCCGTCCGCCGCCGCGGCCAGGAACAGCGCGCGCGCCGTCACCGACTTCGAACCGGGGATCTCGACCAGCGCCACGGCGCACACTCCAGCGGGGAACGACGACAGAACCCCCCGATCCTGCCCTCCCGCCCCCGCCCCGGGCCGACTCGTCCCACTGTGCGGACACCGGAACGGGACGGCGGGGCCGGGAGGGGAGGTCGGTGCGGTCAGCGCGGGTCGGTCGGGTGCAGTTCGCCTCCGTCCCAGTCCAGCCAGCGGGTGATGCCGATCTCGCGGAGGAAGGGGAGGTCGTGGCTGGCGACGATCAGGGTGCCGCGGTAGCCGGCCAGGGCCTGGGTGAGTTGGCGGACGCTGGCGAGGTCGAGGTTGTTGGTGGGTTCGTCGAGCAGCAGGAGCTGCGGGGGCGGGTCGGCGAGCAGCAGGGCGGCCAGCGTGGCCCGGAAGCGTTCGCCGCCGGAGAGGGTGCCGGCCGGCTGGTCGGCGCGGGCGCCGCGGAACAGGAAGCGGGCCAGTCGGGCCCGGATCTCGTTGTCGGTGGCGCCGGGGGCGTGTGCCTTGACGTTCCGGAAGACCGTCTCCCGCTCGTCCAGCACGTCCAACTGCTGCGGGAGGTGGCGCAGTTGGACGGGGGTGGTGACCATGCCCTCGGCGGGGGCGAGGTCGCCGGCGATGGTGCGCAGCAGCGTGCTCTTGCCGGAGCCGTTGCGGCCGGTGAGGGCGATCCGCTCGGGGCCGCGCAGTTCCAGGTCGATCCGGCCGCGGCCGCCGTGGGCCAGGCGGACGCCCTCCAGGGTGAGGACGGTGCGCCCGGCGGGGACGGCGGTGCGGGGCAGGTCGATCCGGATCTCGGCGTCGTCGCGGACGGCCTCCTCGGCGGTGGCCAGCCGTTCCTTGGCCTCGTCGAGGCGTTCGGTGTGCATGCCGCGCAGGCGGCCTGCGGTCTCCTCGCCCTTGCCCTGGAGCTTGTCGGCCAGCGCCTTGGGGTCGTTGCGGCGCACCGAGCGCTGCTTGCCGTAGGCGGCGGACTTGGCGAGCCGCTGGGTGGCCTCGACCAAGTCCCGTTTCTGGCGCTTGACGTCGGCCTCGGCGTTGCGGACGACGCGTTCGGCGGCCTCCTGCTCGGCCTCCAGGGCCTCCTGGTAGGCGCTGAAGTTGCCGCCGTACCAGGTGACCCCGCCGTCCCGCAGGTCGGCGATCTGGTCGACCCGCTCCAGTAGTTCGCGGTCGTGGCTGACCAGCAGCAGCACGCCGGGGAAGGCGGCCACCGCGTCGTACAGCCGGGCCCTGGCCCGGACGTCCAGGTTGTTGGTGGGCTCGTCGAGCAGCAGGACGTCGGGGCGGCGCAGCAGCAGGGCGGCGAGGTGCAGCAGGACGGCCTGGCCGCCGGAGAGTTCGCCGGTGGTGCGGTCGAGGTCGAGTTCGGCGAGGCCGAGGCGGTCGAGGGTGGCGCGGGCGCGCTCCTCGACGTCCCAGTCGTCGCCGATCGCGGTGAAGTGGCGTTCGTCCGCGTCTCCCGACTCGATGGCGTGCAGGGCCTCGCGCCGGGCGCGGATGCCGAGCGTCTCGTCCACCCGCTGTCCGGCGGCGACCGTCAGGTCCTGCGGGAGGTAGGCGAGTTCGCCCGCGACCCGGACGGTGCCGGCGGCCGGGGTGAGTTCGCCGGCGATCAGCCGCAGCAGCGTGGACTTGCCCGCGCCGTTGAGGCCGACCAGACCGGTGCGGCCGGGGCCGACGGCGAGGTGGAAACCGCTCAGCACGGGGCGGCCGTCGGGCCACTCGAAGCCGAGGTCGGTGCAGAGGATCGAGGTGGTGGGTTGCGCCATGAGGGCCTCCTGGAGGTTGCCGCGGAAAGGGGGAGCAACGCGGGAGACACCGGGGGCGCGGGAGTGCGGAGGGCCGTCGCGGGGCCGCCTCCTGCGGAGAGGAGACGGGAGAGTCCGCACGGGAGCCGTGGCGGCTGCCCTGCCGAGGTCGCACTCGCGCCCGCACGCCGACCGACCCGGAAGGGACACGGGTGTGCGGCGTGGCGCGGTGTCTCATGACCTCAGACGAGCAACGGCCTTCTCCAGACGTGCGGGGCTGTAACGTCTCCGAGGTTACGCAGCCCCCCGCGCGCCCCGCAACGGAATTAGGTCCCGTCCTCGCGGGGCCCGCCGCCCGCCCTCGCGGGGCCCGCCGCCCGCCCTCGCCCGCGGGCCGCCCGGCGGGGGTCGGGCGGACGGACGGCGGCGGCGCCGGAAATGCACTCCCCCCCCCGCTGGTCCAATGGCTCGATCACGGAGAGAAGTCGTCCGGACACGTACGGCTTCGGTATATTGCTGTGATCAAAAAAGTAAACGTCTGATGAATATCGCGTGAGAGCATGTCCCCCTCCGGGTACGCACCGTTGCCCGTGAAGTGGGAGGACGCTCGACCCATGGCGCAGACTGACGAGATGTCGGCCGCACCGGAATCCGCACCGGAACCCGATCCGGGAACCGCACCCGGCCGGAAGGCCAAGCCCCGCCGCAAGGGCCGGCGGATCCTCCTGATCAGTGGCGGCGTGGTGCTCGCCCTCGTCCTGGCCGCCGCCGGCACCGGGTTCTGGCTGTACCGGCACCTGGAGAGCAACCTCACCACCGTCGACATCGACAAGACGCTGGGCGAGGACCGCCCGGCCGTGCTGCCGACCGGCGCGCAGGACATCCTGGTGCTCGGCTCGGACTCCCGCAGCGGCGACAACGGCGAGCTGGCGGGCGGCGACGTCGGCGGCACCGCGCGCTCCGACACGGCGATGGTGGTGCACATCCCCGAGGGCCGTGCCAACGCCACCGTGGTGAGCATCCCCCGGGACACCATGGTCGCCCGTCCGGCCTGCACCACGGCCGCCGGCAAGCAGGTGGCCGCCGCGCCCCGGGTGATGTTCAACTCGATCTACACCACGGCGGGTCCGGCCTGCGTGGTGAAGACCGTCGAGACCATGACCGGCCTGCGGATGAACCACTACGTCGAGGTCGACTTCGCCGGCTTCAAGGAGCTGGTGGACGCGATGGGCGGGGTGGAGATCACCACCGACGTCGCGATCGACGACAAGTACAGCGGCCTGCACCTGCCCGCCGGCACCCACGTGCTGGACGGCACCCAGTCGCTCGCCTTCGTCCGCACCCGGCACGGCATCGGCGACGGCAGCGACCTCGGCCGGATCGGCCTGCAGCAGAAGTTCCTGCTCTCGGTGCTGTCCCAGCTCCAGCGCAAGGGCACCCTCTCCAGCCCGACCAAGGCGTACGGCGTGGCGAACGCGGCCACCAAGGCGCTCACCACCGACACCTCGCTGGGGTCGCTCACCGGCCTGCTCGACTTCGCGCAGAGCATGAAGGGCCTCCAGCCGGAGCGGATGAGGACCGTGATGCTCCCGGTCGTCGCCGACCGGATCGACCACAACCGGGTGGTCGCCGACGAGACCCGCGCCCAGCAGCTCTGGCAGGCGCTGCGCGAGGACAAGCCAGTTCCGGCCGCCACCGCCGGCTGACAGAAGAGACGGATTGCGTTCGTGGATGCCTACCGCCCGCGACTGAGCGTCGTCGTGCCCTTCCAGGACGTCGAGGCGTACCTCGCCGAGTGCCTGGAGTCCATCGCCCGGCAGTCGTTCCGCGACTTCGAGGTGATCCTGGTGGACGACGGCTCGACCGACGGTTCCACCGGGATCGCCCGGGCGATGTGCGCCCGCGACCCGCGTTTCCGGCTGATCCGGCAGGACGCGCACGGCCCGGGCCACGCCCGCAACACCGGGCTGCGGGCGATGCACCCGGACGGCGAGTTCCTGGTCTTCGCCGACGGCGACGACGTGGTGCCCGAGCAGGCGTACGAGACGCTGCTGCGCACCCTGGAGGAGTCCGGTTCGGACTTCGTCTCCGGCAACGTGCAGATGATGACCTCCACGAAGAAGTGGCAGTCCCCGCTGCACAAGGCCCCGATGGCCGCCAACCGGCGGGGCACCCACATCACGAAGTACGACAAACTGATCTACGACCGTACGGTGTGGAACAAACTGTTCCGGCGCCGCTTCTGGGACTACTACTTCATCGAGTTCCCCGAGGGCGTCCTCTACGAGGACTCCTGGGTCAACATGTTCGCCCACTTCCGGGCGTCCAAGGTCGACACCATCACCGACGTCGTCTACTACTGGCGCCGCCGCGAGGGCAACGCCGCCCCCTCCATCACCCAGCGGCACCACGAGGTCGACAACCTGCGCGACCGGGTCAACGCCGTCCTCACCGTCAGCCGCTTCCTCGGCCGGCACCGCTCCAGGACCTTCGCCGAGTCCAAGCGCAAGTACGACCTGGCCTGCCTCGCCTCCGACCTGATGCTCCATCTGAAGGCGCTCCCGGACGGCGACGAGGAGTACCGGACCTCCTTCATCACCTGGGCCAACGAGTTCCTGGACGAGGCCGGCGAGGACCTGATCGAGGAACTGCCCGCCGAGGCCCGTGTGAAGTGGCTGCTGGTGCGCCGCCGCAAGCTCCAGGCGCTGCTGGACGTCGTCGAGTTCGAGCGCCGGGGCGGGCCGATGCCGGTCCAGCGCCGCTTCCACCGGTACCTGAAGTACCCGCACCTCGGCGACCGCGGGACCGGCATCGGCCGCAAGGCGTACCGGCTCGGCAAGGAGCTCTCGCTGCACGGCTCGATCGGCGGGGTCCGGTGGGACGGCGACCGGTTGGAGTTCTCCGGCAACGCCTACATCCGCTTCCTGAACGTCCACAAGCGGCACATGTCGATCAAGGCGCTGGCCCTGCGCAACAAGAAGCAGGGCCGGATGCTGCTGGTGCCCGCCCGCACCGTCTACGCGCCGCAGGCCACCGAGCACTCCAACCAGAACCGCTACTGCTACGACTGGTCCGGGTTCAGCGCGAGCTTCGACACCACCCGGCTCAAGCAGAAGGGCCAGTGGGTCGAGGGCACCTGGGACGTCGCCGCCGGAGTGCTCAGCCGCGGCCTGTTCCGCTACCGCGGCCTGGACCGCGGCAGCGCCGGCAGCGCCGCCAACCCGCCCTACCGGTACGTCGACAAGAACACCCGGGTGCTGCCGCTGTTCGTCCAGAACCGGCTCAAGCTCCGCGTCGAGGTGGTCCGCTGCCGGATCACCGGGCACCGCCTGGTCGGCGACCGGCTCGAACTGCGCGGCGTCCACCTGGGCCCGACCGTCCCCACCGGCGGCCAGCTGCGGCTGGTCAGCCTCGGCGGCGCGGGCCGCGCCCAGGCCCCCGTCCACTTCACCCCCGGCGGCGAGGGCTGGTGCACCTTCACCGTCCGCGTCCCGCTGCGCTCCCTGGTGCCCTCGCACCGCGGCCACGGCGGCGGCGACGGCGAGGGGGGCGTCCCGGAGTCCTGGGACCTCGGCGCCAACGGCTGGAAGACCACCTTCCACGTCGCCGGGCGCAAGATGACGATGTACCCCGTGATGGCCGAGGACACCCCCGACGGCCACCACCGCCTCCCCGACGAGCTGCAGACCCCGGAGCGCGACCGGGAGCTCGTGGTGCACCGCAACGGCGCCGGCTACCTCGTCCTGTTCGAGCGCGCCGCCCTCCCGCTGGCGACCCGCTTCGGCTGGGAGGAGGACGGCACCCTGGAGGTCGTCGGCCGCTACCCCGGCCTGCAGCTGCTGCCCGTCGCGGAGCGCCGGCGGCTCCACCTGGTGCTGCGCTCGCGCGCCCAGGGCATCGAGCGCGCCGTCCCGGTCGAGCTGGCCGGCGAGCACTTCCGGGCCCGCTTCGTCCCCGCCCGGATCCGCACCCTGGCCGGCACCGTCCCGCTCGCCGCCGGCCGCTGGGACCTCTTCCTGCGCCGCCAGGACCCGTCCCGCACCGCGCCCGCCGACCTGCTGCCCGACCTGATGCTCAAGCTGGACCAGGAGGCCATCCCCCGGCTCCCGCAGTCCGCGACGGCCGGCGGCCGCGACTACGAGCTCCAGGCCGAGGCGTACGACCGGCTGTCCCTGCTGGTCCACTCCGCGATGCCCGACCACGCCCGCGGCCCCTACCGGCAGAAGCTGCTGCGCACCAAGGCGTACCCCGCCGCCCGCCAGCAGCCCGTCCGGCCGACCGTGCTGTTCGACGCCTTCAAGGGCACCCAGTACTCCGACAGCCCGCGCGCCGTCCACGAGGAACTGGTGCGCCGCGGCGTCGCGCTGGAGCACCTGTGGGTGGTCAAGGACGACCAGGTGGACGTCCCCGACACCGCCCGCGCGGTGCGGATGTGGTCGCCCGAGTGGTACGAGGCGCTCGCCACCAGCCGCTACGTGGTGGCCAACAACCACCTGCCCGACTGGTTCCGCAAGCGGCCCGGCCAGGTCGTCGTGCAGACCTGGCACGGCACCCCGCTGAAGAAGATCGGCCACGACATCGAGGCCGTCCACTTCGCCGACAAGCGGTACCTGGAGCGCCTCGCCGTCGAGGTGGAGAACTGGGACCTGCTGGTCTCCCCGAACTCGTTCTCCACCCCGATCCTGCGCCGCGCCTTCGGCTTCCCCGGCGAGATGGTCGAGTCCGGCTACCCCCGCAACGACGTGCTGCGCCGCCCGGGCACCGAGCGGCTCGCCACCGGGATCCGCCGCCGGATCGGCATCCCCGACGGCAAGCGGGTCGTGCTGTACGCGCCGACCTGGCGCGACGACCAGTACTACGCGCCCGGCCGGTACAAGTTCGACTTCCGGATCGACCTCGACGACGCCCGGGCGCGGCTCGGCGAGGACCACGTGCTGCTGGTCCGCCGCCACCCCAACGTGGTGGACCCGGTGCCGGGCGCCGGCGACGGCTTCGTCTTCGACGTCTCCGACTACCCGGACATGGCCGACCTGTCGCTGATCACCGACGTGATGGTCACCGACTACTCCTCGCTGATGTTCGACTACGTCAACACCGGCCGGCCGATCCTGTTCTTCACCTACGACCTGGAGCACTACCGCGACACCCTGCGCGGCTTCTACTTCGACTTCCAGAGCAGCGCCCCCGGGCCGCTGGTCTTCGACTCCGAGGAGCTGATCTCCTCGATCCGGGACGTGGACCGGATCGAGGAGCGCTACGCCGAGCGCTACCGGCGCTTCCAGGACGCCTTCTGCGACCTGGACGACGGGTACGCCTCGGTCCGCCTGGCGGACCGGATCCTGGTCGCGGGCGGCGACCTGGAGGCGCCCCCGCAGGACCTGTCGGCGCTCCCGCTCGGCAGCCCCCGGCCGGGCTCCCGTTCCTTCCGCGACCTCGACGGGGTCGCGACGACGGCGGAGGAGCCGCCGCGCGACCTCCAGGCAGAACTGCGCAGACGATTGGAATCGGCCCATGGCTGACCAGGCCAAGCACACCCGCCGCATCTTCACCGGTGTGGACACCACGGGCGCCGTCCCGATCGAGTACCGCTTCTCGCACGCCCGCAACGGCAACCGGCACCTGGTCGTGGTGTTCGCCAACTTCACCGCACCGGACGAGTACGGCTGGGGCAACGGCGTCCTGGACAAGGTGCGCGGCAACATCCTGTGGATCCGCGACTTCTTCGAGGGCGCCAACACCTACTACCTGTGCAAGCGGATGGACTTCTCGCTGGAGCGGTCCATCGCGGCGCTGATCGACCGGGTGATGCGGTCGCTGCACCTGACGCCGCAGGACGTCACCGTCTTCGGCAGCTCCAAGGGCGGCAGCGCGGCGCTGTTCTACGGCCTCAAGTACGGCTACGCCAACATCATCGCCAGCGTGCCCCAGTTCCACATCGGCTCCTACGTGCTGGACGGCATCCCCAGCGCGGCCCGGCTGATGATGGGCGAGGTGACCGAGCAGAACGTCGCCGTCCTCGACGCCGTCCTGCCGGACCTGGTGATGGACAGCCCGCACCGGAACGCCAACATCTACCTGATCACCTCCCCGCAGGACGAGCAGTACGTGCGGCAGGTGCAACCGTTCGTCCAGCTCTTCCAGGGCTACTCGAACTTCAACTTCATCTACAACGACTCGGTGCTGATCACCGGCCACGGCAAGGTGACGCTGCGGAACCTGCCCACCATCATGGGCATCCTCAACCTGCTGGTGGACGGCGTGGTGCCGCAGATCGGCCTGATCGCCAACGGCGGTGAGGCCGCGCAGCCCGACCTCACCGCGATCGACCAGTTCCTCAAGGACACCTCGCAGGTCAAGGGCGACGACTTCCCCCGCCCGGTGATCACCTCTCCCCCGGCGGAGGCGGTGCTCCCGCCGGACGGCGTGGCCGTCACCGGCTTCGCGCCGGGCGGCGTGCGGATCAGCATCTGGGAGAACGGCAAGTACGTCGCCTCGGCCCCGGTCGCCGCCGACGGCAGCTGGTCCTGGCAGGCAAACCGGACCTTCAGCGCGGGGCGGCACCTGCTGCGCCTGTTCGCCGCCGACGCCAGCAACGTCCAGAGCGAGCGCTCCGACGTGGTGTTCACCATCGACCCGCAGGCCCCCCGCGTCCAGTACGCCCCCGCCCCCGCCGCGGCGCCGGCGCTGCCCGCGCCGGTGGTCACCGACCCCGTCGACGAGAGCTACGTGGCCGGCCCCGCCGTCCGGCTGACCGGCCGCGCGGACGGCGCCGCGCGGGTCGAACTCGCCATCGGGGAGCGGGTGCTGGGCACCGCCCCCGTCGAGGACGGCCGGTGGAGCTGGCAGCCCGCCTGGGAGTGGCGCGGCGGCGGGCACACCGTCGAGGTCCGGGCGGCCGACGCCGACGGCCGGGTCTCGCCGCCGGGCAGGGTCACCTTCGTGGTGGCGGGCGCGCTCGCCACCAACCCCGTGCTCCGCCAGCGCTACAGCGGCTGACGGTCCGTCAGAGCGCGGCGGTGACGGTGAGCAGCTCCGCCCGGTGGTCGGAGAGACCGGTGTCCACCTGGTGGCAGCCGTGCCGGGGCAGCGCGGTGAACAGGTAGTCCAGCTTGCGCCCGTTCTGGTGGGTGGGCGCGAAGCCGGAGCGCTGGTCCGGCTCCTGCTGGGCGCACTCCCGGACGGTGTCGAAGTAGGCGGCGGGCCAGATCCAGGCGTCCCTGCCGTTCTGGCCCGGCGGCGAGGAGTTGAAGTCGCCGCCGAACACCGAGCCGGCCGTGCCCGGCGCCCCGGCCGTCCCGGCGGCGAGCAGCGCCGCCAGCTGGTCGTCGCGGAGTTCCGCGGCGCGGTCGGACCGGTCGGCGGGCGGCAGCGAGAGGTGCGCGACGCACAGCCGCAGGCCGCCGCCGGACGCGGCGCCCGGGGAGGCCGGGGCCGTCGGGGAAGCGGCCGTACTGGTGGCGGTGGCGCACAGGATGCCGCGGCGCAGGCCGTGCTCGGGCTGGGGCGCGGCGACCGGGGAGACGTCCGTGAGCGGGGCCGCCGCCAGGATGCCGATGCCGGCCTGGCCCCGGCCGTCGCCGCAGTCCACCGGGGCGGCGGCGCCCGCGTCGTCCACCTCCGCGTACGGCTGGAAGGCGAGCTGCCAGTCGGCGCCGAGCCCGGCCCGGGCCCGCTCCAGGTCTCCCCGGCACGCCTCCTGCACCAGCACCGCCCGCACCCCGTGGTCCACCGCCAGCGAGCGCAGCGCCTCGGCCTTCTGCTCGCCGCCGCCGTACTTGCCGCAGCCCCAGGCGACTTCCCCGCACATGTTCCAGGTGGCCACCGTCAGCCGGGGCCCGACCGGCCCGACCGGGCCGGCCGGGCCGCCCTCGCCGACCATCGCCTCCGCGTCGTGCCGCACCGCGGGCACCAGACCGAGCAGCAGCGCGCCCGCCGCCGCGCCCAGGACCAACCGCAGGCGGCGGCGCGCCCGCGGAACACTGGTGCTGTAGGGCGGCACGGCATCCCCCCGGAACGCTGAACGGTGACGGCGACCAGCGTAACTTCACCGCGGGGGCGTGCCGACCACGGTCCCGGGCCCGCCGTCCCCCGCCCGTCCGGGGGGCGTCGCGGCGCCGCCTAGAATCGTGGTCATCATGACTGCCACTCTCGTCGTCAAGGACCTCGCCGCCGGCCACGGTGAGCGCACGCTGTTCTCCGGGCTGGACCTGGTCGTCGCCCCCGGGGACGTGATCGGGCTGGTCGGGGTGAACGGCGCCGGGAAGTCCACCCTGCTGCGGCTGCTGGCCGGGCTGGACGCCCCGGAGGGCGGCAGCCTCAAGCTGAGCCCGCCGACCGCGAACGTCGGCCACCTGCCGCAGGAACCGGAGCGCCGCGAGGGCGAGTCGGTGCGCGACTTCCTGGCCCGGCGCACCGGCGTCGCGGCGGCGCAGGCGGCGCTGGACGAGGCCACCGAGGGCCTGGTGGAGGGCCGTCCGGGCGCGGACGACGCGTACGCGGCGGGCCTGGACCGCTGGCTGGAGCTGGGCGGCGCGGACCTGGAGGAGCGGGCCGAGGAGGTCGCCGACTCGCTGGGCCTGAGGGTCTCGCTGGACCTGCCGATGACGGCGCTCTCCGGCGGCCAGGCGGCCCGGGCGGGCCTGGCCTCGCTGCTGCTGTCGCGCTACGACGTGTTCCTGCTGGACGAGCCCACCAACGACCTGGACCTGGACGGCCTGGAGCGCCTGGAGGCGTTCGTGAAGGGCCTGCGCGCGGGCACCGTGCTGATCAGCCACGACCGCGAGTTCCTGGCCCGCACCGTCACCCGGGTCCTCGAACTCGACCTGCACCAGGGCCAGGTGAACCTGTACGGCGGCGGCTACGAGGCGTACCTGGAGGAGCGGGCGGTCTCCCGGCGGCACGCCCGCGAGCAGTACGAGGAGTACGCGGACACCAAGTCCGGCCTGGAGGCGCGCGCCCAGATGCAGCGCAACTGGATGGAGCACGGCGTCCGCAACGCCCGCCGCAAGGGCGGCGACAACGACAAGAAGGCCCGGGCGCAGCGCGCCGAGTCGACCGAGAAGCAGGCCGCGAAGGCCCGGCAGACCCAGCGGATGATCGAGCGGCTGGACGTGGTGGAGGAGCCCCGCAAGGAGTGGGAGCTGCGGATGGAGATCGCCGCCGCGCCGCGCTCCGGCTCGGTGGTGGCGACGCTGCGCCGGGCGGCCGCCCGGCGCGGGGACTTCGCGTTCGGCCCGGTGGACCTGCAGGTCGACTGGGCGGACCGGGTGGCGATCACCGGCGCGAACGGCGCGGGCAAGTCGACGCTGCTGGCGGCGCTGCTCGGCCGGCTGGAACTGGACTCGGGCTCGGCGTCGCTGGGTTCGGGCGTGCTGGTCGGCGAGGTGGAGCAGGCCCGCGGGCACCTGTTCGGCGGCGACGCCGGGCGTCCGCTGCTGGAGGCGTTCGCGGCGGCCGTGCCGGAGCTGAACCCGGAGGACGTGCGCACCCTGCTGGCCAAGTTCGGCCTGAAGGCGGTGCACGTGATGCGCCCGGCCGGGACGCTCTCCCCGGGCGAGCGGACCAGGGCGGCGCTGGCGCTGCTCCAGGGCCGCGGGGTGAACCTGCTGGTGCTGGACGAGCCGACCAACCACCTGGACCTGCCCGCGATCGAGCAGTTGGAGTCGGCGCTCGCCTCGTACACCGGCACCCTGCTGCTGGTCACCCACGACCGGCGGATGCTGGAGGCCGTGCAGGTGAACCGGCGGCTGGTGGTCGCGGACGGCCGGGTCACCGAACTGTAGGCCGCCGCGCGCTCCCCGCCGGTTTCCGCCGACCGCCCGCTCGCCGGTTCTCCCCGGCCGCCCGCTCGCCGGTTCTCCCCGGCCGCCCGCTCGCCGGTTCTCCCCGGCCGCCCGCTCGCCGGTTCTCCCCGGCCGCCCGCTTGCCGGTTTTCGCCGACCGCGCCCCGGCCCCTTCCGCCGGGGCGTCCGGCGTGCTGGGGTGGCGCGCATGGCTGACCGTGACCCCTCCCGCGCGCCGTCGCACCCGACGACGCCGCTGCACCCGATGAGCGTCCCCGCCGACGAGGCGGCCGACCGCTGCCGGGAGTTCCACCGCGTGATGGACCAGCGCCGCACCGTGCGCGACTACTCGACCCGTCCGCTGCCCGAGGGGGTGCTGGAGTGGGCGGTGCGGACGGCGGCGACCGCGCCGAGCGGCGCGCACGTGCAGCCGTGGCGGTTCGTGGTGGTCACCGATCCGGAGCGCAAGCGGCGGCTGCGGGAGGCCGCCGAGGCGGAGGAGCGGGAGTTCTACGCCCACCGGGCGTCCGAGGAGTGGCTGGCGGCGCTGGCCCCGATCGGCACCGACTGGCGCAAGCCGTTCCTGGAGGACGCGCCCGCGGTGATCGTGGTGTTCGAGGTGCACAAGGGCCCGAACTCGCCGCGCCCGTACTACACCAAGGAGTCGGTGGGCATCGCCGTCGGCTTCCTGCTCTCCGCCCTGCACCAGGCCGGCCTGGCCACGCTGACCCACACGCCGAGCCCGATGCGCTTCCTGAACGAGGTCTGCGACCGCCCGCCGGAGGAGCGCGCCGCGTACGTCATCCCGGTCGGCTACCCCGCTGAGGACGCCCGGGTGCCGGACCTGGAGCGCAAGCCGCTGGACGAGGTGATGGTGCGGCTCTGACGGTCGACCGCGGAGCGTGATCGCGGGCGGCGGCGCCCGGCGGCGAAGCGCAAGGGTAGCGGTGCGGATATCCGCTGGTGGGAACGGTCGTGTATGGCCCATACTCCGTCCATGAGTCACTCCGCCGACACGCCCGACAACTCTGTGCCACCGGTCACCGCGGGCCGCCCGCCCGAGCTGCTGCCGGTGGGCGGCGGCGCGCACCTGCGCCGCCGCACGCTGGCGGACGCCGCCGCGCTGAACGCCGCGGTGAACGCCAACCTCGCCCACCTGAGCCCGTGGATGCCCTGGGCGCAGCACGCGCCGACCCTGGCGGAGAGCGAGGAGCTGTCGGTGCGCGGCGAGGCGGCCTGGGAGCGGGGCACCGACTTCCTGTACCTGCTGGGCCTGGACGCGGATCCGGCGGTGGTGATCGGCGCCTTCGGCCTGCACAGCCGGCTCGGCCCCGGCGCGCTGGAGGTCGGCTACTGGGTGCACCACGAGCACACCGGCCGGGGCCTGGCCACCGCCGCCGCCCGCGCCCTGACGGGTGCCGCGCTGGCGCTGCCCGGCATCAGCCGCGCCGAGATCCACTGCGACGAGTCGAACGCGGCCAGCGCCGCCGTCCCCCGCAAGCTCGGCTACGTCCTGGACCGGATCGACCAGGAGGCTCCGATCGCCCCCGCCGAGACCGGCCGGAAGATGATCTGGGTGACGTCCGGCCTCTGACGCCCGCTCGCCCCGGCCCGGCGTCACGGGCGTCGGGCCCGGGGGCCGTCAGCGGCGGGCGATCCGTTCGACCAGGGTCTGCCAGCCGTCCGCGAGCAGGGTGCCCAGGTCGTCCTCGGCGCACCCGGCGGCCCGGCCCCCGGGGGGCAGGTCGGCGACCAGGAAGAGCAGCGCGGGGCCCTCCAGCGCGCTGGCGAGCTGGAGCGAGAGGGTGTCCAGGTCGGGCAGGCCCAGGGCGGCCTGGGCGAGCAGCATCCGGATGTGCGGGCCGGAGAAGTTCGGGCCGACCGCGGGCGGGACGGGGCCCTTGCGCTCGAACGAGGCGCGGGCGATCTCGTGGCGCTCCAGCAGGAAGCGGGTGCGGGCGCGGCCGTAGGCGATCAGCCGGTCGACGGGGTCGCCGCCGGGGCCGAGCGGGGGCGGGCCGGACAGCACCTCGCACTGGAAGCGCCGCTCCTCGGCGTCGAGCAGGGCGCGGAAGATCCCGGCCCGGGTGCCGAAGCGGCGGAAGACGGTGCCCTTGCCCAGTCCGGCGCGCTCGGCGAGCCCGTCCATGGTGACGTGGTCCGCCCCGAGTTCGGCGATCATCGCGCGGGCGGTGCAGAGCAGCACCTCGCGGTTGCGGGCCGCGTCCGCGCGCTCGGTGGGGGGTCTGCCGAAGGGGACCAGGGGGCTGTCCATGGGCGCCAATTTACCCGGCGGGAGAAACGGGGTAAAGTCCGTTTACGTCGAGGCGGTGCCCACTGGGCCCGCCCCCGCCCCGCCGTGCCCGTCCGCGCGCCCGAACCGCGCCCACCCGTGCCCACCGCCCTCCCGGCGAGGCGCGAACCGAGGAGTACTGTCATGAACCTGTTCCGCCTGGACGCCAGCATCATGCCCGGCGCCTCCACCAGCGCCGAGCTCGCCAACACCGCCGAGGCCGAGTGGACCGCCGCCCACCCCGAGGGCACCGTCACCCGCCGCAACCTGGGCACCGACCCGCTGCCCGGCGACATCTGGGCCACCGCCGCCCTGGCCGGCTTCACCCCCGAGGACCAGCGCACCCCCGAGCAGCAGGAGGCCGCCGCGCTCGGCGCCTCCCTCGCCGAGGAGCTGCGCGCCGCCGACGCCGCGATCATCGCCGTCCCGCTCTACAACTGGGGCGTCTCCCAGCACTTCAAGACCTGGGTCGACCTGGTCATCGCGGGCGCCGGCCCGACCGCCGAACTCCTCAAGGACAAGCCGGTCGTCCTGGTCACCTCGCTCGGCGGCGGCTTCGCCCCCGGCACCCCCCGCGAGGGCTGGGACCACTCCACCCCGTACATCGAGCGCATCCTGCGCGACGTCTGGGGCGCCGACCTCACCACCATCCGCCGCGAGCTGACCCTCGCCGCCGTCAACCCCGCGATGGAGAGCCTGCGCGGCCTGGCCGCCGAGTACCACGCCCAGGCCCTGGACGCCGCGTCCGCCGCCGGCAAGGGCCTGGTCCGCGCCTGACCAGCCGCGCGAGCTGACCAGCCGCGCGAGCACCCGCGCGACCGCCCCGGAAGGGCGCCGACGGCCACCCGCCGCCGGCGCCCTCCGCCGTTCCCGGCCGCGCTCCCGGCAGCCCGACCGCCCGGCAGCCCGGCAGCCCGGCCGGTTCACTGCCCCAGCGCGGCCACGATCCGCCCGGCGGCCTGCGCCGGCGTGAGGTGCGTGGTGTCGACCACCTCCGCCTCGGTGTGCAGCCAGTCGCGGGCCGCCCGCGCGTAGGGCTCCAGGTGTCTGAGCCGGAACGGGGAGTCCGGGCCGGTGACGGTGTCCCCCGCGATCCGCCGCCGGAGGGTCTCCCGGTCGGCGTGCAGCACGAAGTGCCGCACCGGGATCCCGTACCCGGCCAGGCCTCCGCTGATCTCCCGCCAGTACTCCTCGACCAGGACGGTCATCGGCATCACCAGCGTGCCGCCCGCGTAGTCGAGCACCCGGCGGGCCGTCTCCACCACCAGCGGACGCCACGGCGGCCAGTGCTGGAAGTTGTCCGTCCCGGGCAGCCCCGGCCTGATGTCCATCAGCGTCTCGCCGACCTTCTCGGCGTCCAGCACCCGGGAGTCCGGCAGCAGCCGCTGCACGTGCGTGCCGGTCGTCGTCTTGCCCGCGCCGTGGGTCCCGTTCAGCCATACGATCACCCGGCCCACGCTACGCCCCGCCCGGGCGGCCCGTCCCGTTCCGGCGCCGCGCGTAAGACGACCTATCATCTCGGCATGCCCTCAACCGAGTTGGTCCGCATCGTCTCCCGCTCCTCCCCGATGGCACTCGCCCAGGTGGAACGCGTCCGCGCCGAACTGGCCGCGCTCCACCCGGGGATCCGGACCGAGGTGGTGCCCGTCACCACCTCCGGCGACCGCTGGCCGGGCGACCTGGCCGTGCTCGGCGGCAAGGGCGCCTTCACCAAGGAGGTCGACCAGGCCCTGCTGGACGGCACGGCCGACCTCGCCGTGCACTGCCTCAAGGACGTCCCGGCCGACCGCCCGCTGCCGGCCGGCACCACCTTCGCCGCCCACCTGCGGCGCGACGACATCCGCGACGCCCTGGTCCACCCCGGCGGCCTGACCCTCGACCAGCTCCCGCCCGGCTCCCGGATCGGCACCTCCTCGGTCCGCCGGATCGCCCAACTCGCGGTCTCCCACCCGCACCTGGAGACCGTCCCGATCCGCGGCAACGCCAACAGCCGCCTCGCCAAGCTCGACGCCGGCCAGGCCGACGCCCTGCTACTGGCCGTCTCCGGCCTGGAGCGGATCGGCGCCGCCGACCGGATCAGCGAGGTCCTCACCGTCGAGGCGATGTGCCCGCCGATCGGCGCCGGGATCCTCGCCCTGCAGTGCCGCGAGGACGACACCCGCACCATCGACACCGTCTCCGGGCTCGGCCACCACGACACCTGGCGCGAGGCCGCCGCCGAACGCATGTTCCTGCACGTCCTGCAGGGCCACTGCAACTCCCCCATCGCCGGCCACGCCAAGGCCGAACCCGACGGCACCCTCTCCCTCCGCGGCCACGTCTTCACCCCCGACGGCAAGCGCGTCCTCAAGGCCCACGAATGGGCGGGCCCGCTCTCCCCCGAGGACCTCGGCACCTCCGTCGCCCTGACCCTCAAGCGGGCCGGCGCCACCGAACTCATCTCCGCCATCCCGCACTGACCGCCGCCGCGCCCCGGGCAAGGAGGAACCCGCGGCACCCGCTCCTGACGCGGCAGACCGGAGCTGCGAGCAGGTACGCCGTCGCCGAGCCGTACGAACCGCCGACCTCACCGGACCGGCCGCCCGACCCCATGACCGGCCCCGGAGCCATCCGCCCGGCGGTGGTGTCAGAGGTGGCGTTCGATGGCCTCGAAAATGTCCGCGTCGGTCTCCTGCTGCCACTTCGGCAGGTCGTCCCAGTCCGCGACGTAGCCCGGCTTCGGCGCCTCGATGTGCTTGTGGATCTGCGCGGTCCAGCACACCGCCACGAACCGCCCCTTCTGCTCGCGGCTCAGCTTCGCGGTGTGACCGGCACTCACCACGACGAAGTCCCGCACCTGCCCGTAGACGGCGGCGGCACACTCCCGCTCCCACTCCGGCGTCTGCTTCCAGGGCGCGACGTAGCCGGGCTTCGGCTCCCCCGGGAAGTGCCTGCGCACGCCGGCGATCCACGCCTCACGGAAGATCCGGCCGTCGTCGGTCATGTAGGTGCTCCCTCGTCAGGCGGCGCTCGACAGCGCCGAGATCCAGTGGTGCGGTTCCACGGCGGAACCGAGAGTAGTTCCCGGCGCGGCAGCAGCCGGGCGCTTCCCGAAACTGCGCGGCCCACCGGCCCGCCCCCGGACAGCAAGAAGCCCCGCGGGCCGGGGCGTTGAGCCGACCGCAGGGCTTCGTGTCGCTCCGGGGGATCAGACCTCGCCGAACTCGCCGGCCTTGACGGCAGCGACGAAGGAGGCGAACCCGGCCTTGGTGAAGAACAGCGCCGGTCCCTGCGGGTCCTTGGAGTCACGGACCGGCAGGTGGCTCGGCGAAGCGGCCGGGGCGACCTCGACGCAGTTGCCGCCGTTGTCGCTGTACGTGGACTTCATCCAGCGCACCTCGGACAGGCCGATGTCGGTCATGAGAATTCCTTCCTGAGAGCCCGGGCCCTGGCGAGTGAAGCGACCGTAGACAGGGACTCCACCTGGAGCAGATCGTACTCCCTGGACCAGGTGGAAACCGTCTCCCGGCTGCGCTCCAGATGCCCTCGGGCCTGGGATTCCGCGTAGCCGACCACCACCCGGCCGGGAAGGTCCAGCAGTACCAGCGACATCCTGAACGGCGCCCGTTCGCCGATGTCGAACGGGGCGATCTGCACGGTGACATGAGGCAGCGAAGCCAGCTCCTCCAGGTGCCTCAGCTGGTCGGCCATGACCGCCCTCCCACCCACCGAGCGCAGGATGCAGCTCTCGTCCAGGACGGCGTGGATGAAGGGCGGGTTCGCCCGGGTCAGCAGTTCTTGACGCGTCGCCAGGAAAGCGACCCGGGCATCGGCCTGCTCCTGGGTGATGCTCCCGCGCTGGACGGCCGCCGCCGCGAGCGCGGTCACGTAGGCCGGGGTCTGGAACAGGCCCGGTATCACTCCGAGTTCGAAGGTCCGCAGCCGCTGGCACCGGGCCTCCGCCGCCGTGAACTCCGCGAAGCCCTCCAGCAGGCTGGCGTTGGAGTACTGCCGCCAGAGCTGCTGGAACCGCTCGCCGGTCCCGAACACCTGATCGGCCCTGACTGCGAGGTTAAGAGTTACGGGCTTCTTCCCTCTTTCCACGTACGACAGCAGGCCGCCCGAGTAGCCCATGCGCGCGCCCGCGTCGAGCTGGGACCAGCCGCGTGCCCTTCTTGACCTGCGGAGTTCTTCCCCGAATCGCAGGGCGGGAGATGACGTGCTGTCAATTTCCTGATCGTCACGCACGGCCCCAACTCCTTAACTCGACGGAAGCGTCACCGGGCAGGTACTGGTGAGCGTAGCCGTTTCTGCCGATGCTTGTGACGCACAGAAGGCAGAAAGAAGCGGACGGTGACCGGCTCTCGGGGTACGCCCCCGGCGCGCGTTCGGCCATGGACCGTCCACGGAGGGCGCGGGCACCCTTTCGCGCCCCCGCGCAACATCACCCACGAGGTACATGAACCATGCCCGATCACCGATACCCCACTGCGGCGGCGAAGTTGACCATCCGGGTCTACACCGTGCGGCCCGACGGCAGCCGGGTGCAGGTCTCCTCCTGCACCTCCGACGAGGACCTCCACCTGCCCCTGGTCTCGGCCCTCACCTGGCCCGCCTGCCGCTGCCCCCGCTGTGCTGCCGCCACCGCCGCCCACGACGACGCGGCCTGACCGAAAGGACCCACGTGCTCCACACCGACCTCCCCGCCACCACGCGCCCATGACCGACCACGACCACCACGACGACGACCCGCAGCAACGCGCCCGGCACCTCGCCGAACAGCTCTCCCGCGCCGGCGGCACCGACGCAACCCTCACCACCACCCCCACCGGCTACCGCGTCGAACTCGCCATCACCCGCCCCCACGGCACCGACGACCACCTGGCCGTCCTGAAAGCCCTCGCCCTCGGCGACCGCTGGGGACACACCTACTCCCCGCCCTCCCGCAACAACGGCACCGCCCGCGAAACCGTCTGGAGCGAGATCCGCACCGACCCGCCGCCGGAAGGACGTTGAGGTCGGCGGGGTGTTCGGGTGCGGCACCAGTGCTGTCGGCGAAGAGAGCCTTAAGGGCAGCTCAAGTGGGCGGGGAACGCTTGACTGGCCTCGGCCGGGCGGGCATTTTGAGTGCACGGAACGGCTCGGCCGCTCCGCGCACGATGTTCGAAAACCGCCTTCCGGGGCGGCAGTTGAGAAACAACCCCCACACGGCCCGGCCGTCGCGCTCCCCCACAGTCAGTAAGCGCGGTCGGCCGGGCCGGTTCGTCCCCCGGTGGCGGCGGGAGGGTGCCGGACGGTCAGGAACCGGCCTGGGCGCCCTGCATCAGGTCGGCGAAGTCGACGGTGTCGCCGGCCTTCGGCGCGGTGGCGGTGACCGAGGTGCCGTAGTCGCTGTAGACGGCCGTCGTGGTGACCGGGCCGGCCTTGCTGTCGAACTTCTCGACCTTCTTCACCAGCAGGTTGTCGGCGTTGATCCAGACCTCGATGTGCTCGGTGGTGATCCCGGCGGCGTCGAGCTGCTTCTGCAGGGCGTCGATCTGGTCCTGGGTGATGTCCTTGGCGTTGGCGCCGGTGAGGTCGGTCAGGTTGAAGTCACCGGCGTACTTGGTGGCCGGGGCGCCGTCGACCGTGTCCGTGCCGCTCTTGGTGACCTTGCCGGAGGCGATCAGGGCGCGCACCGAGGAGACCGGGTCGGCCTTCTGCAGCTGGTTCTTGAGGCTGTCGCCGGCCGCGCCCATCACCTTGGCGAGGTCCTCGTAGCCGTACTTGATCCAGTGGGCGCCACCGAGCTGGGCGGCCATCCCGTCGCCCATGTTCACGTACATCGCTTCGGTGAGGTAGCGGATGGTCATGTTGCCGTCGCTGCCGGCCTCGGCGAGCGACTTGGCCGCCTCGCCGCCGGCCTTGCCGCTCAGCTCGCCCTGGAGGCCGTTCTGCCAGGAGATGGCGCCCTTCATGGTGACCTGCATGTTGGCGCTGTCGTTGGTGATCTCGACCTTGGCGGACTTGGCCGCGGAGGTCTTCTCGCCGACGAGCTTGAGCAGCGCGGCGGGGTCGAGGGCGCTGTCGTTCTGCGTGCCGGAGTTCTTGGTCCCCGAGTCGCCGCCCTTGCTGCTGGCCACCGCGGGGCCGTTGCCGTCGGCCCCCTTGCTGCCGCAACCGGTCGCGGTCAGGGCGAGCACGACGGCGGTGGCGGCGAGGAACGTGCGTCCGGTCTTGAGCATGTGGTTCTTCTCCCCCTGGGGAACGTCCGGGTGCGGTGTCTCCGCGCCCGGCTGGTGTCCGGCCCGGTGGTTCTCCAGGGCCGGACGGACTTCACTGGGACTGCGAACGGCTTCGGACGGAGTGCGTCGGGGCCTTCCGGCGCCACGGCCGCGCCTCTCGTCGGTCGGAGGACCCGGCCGACGGAATGCGCCGATTCCTCATCTCGTACCGTTCTCATATTTCCTCGCGGACTCTAGCCGATCCCTGCGACAGCCCGGCAACGGACCGGTGCCCGTCCGGTGGCGGAGCACCGACGCACCCGACGCCCCCCGCGCGCCCGCTGCCGCACCGGGTGCGCGGCCAGGTGAACGACCGGCGCCGCTGGTTGACGGTCCGCCACGGGCGGGTGACGTTTCGTCCGCTTTGTTGACCATCCGGGTCCGTTCGGGAGCGCCCAGGACTACGATCGATCAATGACGGACACCACACGCAGAGCAAGCGACAGCGCCGAACTGGCGGCCCGGTACCCGGCCCTGCACGCGCCGCAGCGCTGGGAGTGGGGCGGCATCGACGCCCAGTTCAGCACCGACCTGCCACCGGACGAGCTGATCACCAACATCCACCTGGTCGGCTTCGCCGAGGGCCGGGTCGTCCTGTGCCTGGACGCCCGCGGCCACTGGTTCCTGCCCGGCGGCACCCGGGAGGCCGCCGAGAGCGTGGAGTCCTGCCTGGAGCGCGAGTTGCGCGAGGAGGCCGGGGCCCGGCTGCTCGGCCCGCCCACCTGGATCGGCCACCACCTCGCCGTCAGCGAGGGCTCCGTCCCCTACCGCCCCTGGCAGCCGCACCCGGTCAAGGCGTGGCTCTGGGGCTGGGCGGACGTCCTGGTCGACTCCGCCCCCACCAACCCGGAGGACGGCGAGCAGGTGGTCGAGGTCCGCCCCGTCGCCCCCGAGGAGGCCCAGCGGCTGCTGGCCCACCACCGCGAGCCCTGGTGGCCCGAACTCGTCGCGCTCGCCGTGGAGTCCCGCACCGGCTGACCGGGCGGCCGAGCCCCTCGGGGCCCGACCGCCGCGGCAGCGGCGCTACTTGCCCAGGCCGGCCCGGCGGAGGGCGTCGGCCATGGCCGAGTTGGCGGGGGCGGGCGGGGCGTTGTTCGGGCGGCGGTCCTGGCGCGGGGGGCGGGAGTCGCGGCGGGCGGACTGCTCACGGCGGTTGCCACCGCCGCCGGAGCCCGAGCCGGAGCCCGAGCCGGAGCCCGAGCGGGAGCCGGAGCCCGGGGTGGTGTCGTCGTCGAGGCGCAGGGTCAGGCCGATCCGCTTGCGCGGGACGTCGACGGTGGTGACCTTGGCGCGGACGATGTCGCCGGGCTTGACCACCTCGCGCGGGTCCTTGACGAAGTTCTTCGACAGCGCGGAGACGTGCACCAGGCCGTCCTGGTGGACGCCGATGTCGACGAAGGCGCCGAACGCGGCGACGTTGGTGACCACGCCCTCCAGGACCATGCCGACCTCCAGGTCGGAGATCTTCTCGACGCCGTCCTTGAAGGTGGCGGTCCGGAAGGCGGGGCGCGGGTCGCGGCCGGGCTTGTCGAGCTCGCCGAGGATGTCGGTGACGGTCGGCACGCCGAAGGTGCCGTCGGCGAAGTCGCCGGGCCGCAGCGAGCGCAGCACCTGGCCGTTGCCGATCAGTTCGCCGAGCTGCCCGCCGGTGGCGGCGAGGATCCGGCGCACCACCGGGTACGCCTCGGGGTGGACCGCCGAGGCGTCCAGCGGGTCGTCGCCGCCGGGGATCCGCAGGAAGCCCGCGCACTGCTCGAACGCCTTGGGGCCGAGCCGGGCGACGTCCTTGAGCGCCTTGCGGGTGCGGAACGGCCCGTTGGCGTCCCGGTGGGCGACGATGTTGTCGGCGAGCGTGCCGGTGATGCCGGAGACCCGGGTGAGCAGCGGCGCGGAGGCGGTGTTGACGTCGACGCCGACGGCGTTGACGCAGTCCTCGACCACGGCGTCCAGCGAGCGGGAGAGCTTGAGCTCGCTCAGGTCGTGCTGGTACTGGCCGACGCCGATCGACTTGGGGTCGATCTTCACCAGCTCGGCCAGCGGGTCCTGCAGGCGGCGGGCGATCGAGACGGCGCCGCGGATCGAGACGTCCAGGCCGGGCAGCTCCTGGGCGGCGAACGCGGAGGCCGAGTAGACGGACGCGCCGGCCTCGCTGACCATCACCTTGGTGAGGCCCAGCTCGGGGTGGCGCGCGATCAGGTCGGCGGCGAGCTTGTCGGTCTCCCGGGAGGCGGTGCCGTTGCCGATCGCCACCAGGTCCACCCGGTGCTCACGGGCCAGCCGGGCCAGCGCGGCGAGCGCGGCGTCCCACTTGTTGGCGGGCTGGTGCGGGTAGATCGTCTCGTGCGCGACGACCTTGCCGGTGGCATCCACCACGGCGACCTTGACGCCGGTGCGGAAACCCGGGTCGAGGCCCATGGTGGCGCGCGTCCCGGCGGGGGCGGCGAGCAGCAGGTCGCGCAGGTTGGCGGCGAAGACCCGGACCGCCTCGTCCTCGGCCTCGGCGCGCAGCCTGGTCCGCAGGTCGATGCCGAGCCGGACCAGGATCCGGGTGCGCCAGGCCCAGCGGACGGTGTCGGTGAGCCACTTGTCGGCGGGGCGGCCGCGGTCGGCGATGCCGAAGCGGGCGGCGATCCGCTGCTCGTAGTCGCTCGCGCCGGGCAGGTCGGCCTCCTGCTCGCCGTCGAACGGGGAGAGGTCGAGGTCGAGGACCTCCTCCTTCTCGCCGCGCAGCATGGCCAGGATCCGGTGCGAGGGCAGCCTGGTGTACGGCTCGGCGAAGTCGAAGTAGTCGGCGAACTTGGCGCCGTCCTGCTCCTTGCCGTCGCGGACCTTCGCGACCAGCCGGCCGCGGGTCCACATCCGCTCGCGCAGCGAGCCGACCAGGTCGGCGTCCTCGCCGAAGCGCTCGACCAGGATCGCGCGGGCGCCCTCCAGCGCGGCGGGGGCGTCGGCGACCTGCTCGTTCAGGTACGCCGCGGCGAGCGCGGCCGGGTCCCGGGAGGGGTCGTTCAGCAGGGTGTCGGCGAGCGGTTCGAGGCCGGCCTCGCGGGCGATCTGCGCCTTGGTGCGCCGCTTGGGCTTGTACGGGAGGTAGATGTCCTCCAGCCGGGCCTTGGAGTCGGCGGCGAGGACCTGCGCGCGCAGCGCGTCGTCCAGCTTGCCCTGGGCCTCGATCGACTCCAGGACGGCGGTGCGGCGCTCCTCCAGCTCGCGCAGGTAGCGCAGCCGCTCCTCCAGGGTGCGCAGCTGGGTGTCGTCGAGGGCGCCGGTGGCCTCCTTGCGGTACCGGGCGATGAAGGGCACGGTCGCACCGCCGTCGAGCAGGCCGACGGCGGCCTGCACCTGGTTCTCGCGGACGCCGAGCTCCTCGGCGATCTTGCGTTCGACGGGCATGGTCACGGTGCCGGTCACCCCTTCTGACGGTTGCGGTGTCGCCCGTGCATTCTGGCAGGTCCGGCCGGCACGGGCCGGGTGCTCCGGGTGGCCGCCGGGGGCGTGGCGCGTTCCGGGGACGTCGGGGGACACGCGACGGGCGACCCGGGGGCCGCCCGCCGTGTCTGATATGAGAGACGAACAGCTGTTTTGTGACCACGTCCGGGGCGCCGTCGGCGACCCCGCCCGGCCCGCCCGCAGGCACGGCCCGCCCGCACGGTTCGCCCGCCCGCCCGGCCGCCGGAGCGCACGGCCCGTCGGGGCGCCCGGCCGGCCCGAGCACCCAGGAGGACATGGTG
>NZ_JBSGET010000048.1:0-50875 GCF_053603035.1 Kitasatospora sp. NPDC004272
CAAGCCCGCCGCAGGCGCCCCCACCCCTCCCCCAAGCCGCCCCCCGCACCACCATCCCCACCCCACCCCAAGCCCGCCGCAGGCGCCCCACCCCTCCCTCAAGCCAACTCCCGCACCACCATCCCCACCCCACCCCAAGCCCGCCGCAGGCGCCCCACCCCTCCCTCAAGCCGACTCCCGCACCACCAGCAAGGTCGGAATGATCACCGACGACGGCGCCGACGCCTCCGGGTCGCTGAGCCGCCGCAGCAGCAGCCGCGTCATCAGCCGCCCCATCTCCTCGATCTCCTGGCGGACCGTGGTGAGCCGGGGTTCGGTCCAGGCCGCGATGGACTCGACGTCGTCGAAACCGACCACCGCGACGTCCTCCGGGACGCGGCGCCCGGCCGCCCGCAGGACCCGGATCGCGCCGGAGGCCATCACGTCGGAGGCCACGAACACCCCGTCCAAGTCCGGTCGGCGGGAGAGGAGTTCGGTCATCGCGCGGATCCCGCCGTCGGCGGTGAAGTCGCCGGTCGCGATCAGGTCGTCGTCGCCGTCGGGCAGCAGGTCGCGGTAGCCGTCGAGGCGGTCGATGGAGGAGGTCTGGTCGAGCGGGCCGGTGATGGTGGCGATCCGCTTGCGGCCGATGGAGCGCAGGTGCTGGACGGCGAGCCGGGCGCCGCCGCGGTTGTCGTTGTCGACGTAGAGCAGGTCGCGGTCGGACTCGGCGCCGGGCCAGCCGGGCCGTCCGCCGATGACGAAGGGCAGTCCGAGGCGGTGGACGGTCTCCGGGGTGGGGTCGGAGCGGTGCAGCGAGAACAGCAGGACGCCGTCGACGTGCCCGCCGGAGAGGTAGCGGCCGATCCGTTCGTGGTCGCGCTCGTCCTCGGCCAGCAGTAGCACCATCTGGTTGTCGGCGGCGGCCAGTTCGCGGCTGATGCCGCGCAGGTGCTGGGCGAAGAACGGATCGGAGAAGAACCGGGCCTCGGGTTCGGCGATGACCACGGCGATCGCCCGGTTGCGCCGGGTGACCAGGGTGCGGGCGGCCAGGTTGGGGACGTAGCCGAGTTCCGCGACGGCCCGCTCGACCTTCTCGCGCAGCGCCGCCCGGACGCCCGCGCCGCCGTTGACCACCCGGGAGGCGGTGGCCCGGGACACGCCGGCCCGCTCGGCCACCGATTCCAGGGTGGGGCGCCCGCCCGTTCCCGCTTCGGACTCGGTCACTGTGGGCTCCTCTCCACCGTCCGCGCGCACGTCCGCACGCACGTGATCGTGTTGCTGCTGCGAGCAGCCTAGCGCCCACCACCCCGCCGAGAGAGCGCTCTCAGAAAGCGGGGCGCCCTCCCGGCCGCCGGCCGGTCCCCCGTTCCTCCCGGCTCAGACCGTGACCACCTGCCGCTCGCCCGCCTCGACGGCGATCTCCAGCCGGTTGCCGGGCGGCGGGAACGGGCAGATGAAGTGGTCGGCGAAGGCGCACGGCGGCAGGAACGCCCGGTTGAAGTCCAGCACGGTGCGCCCCTCGGCGTCGGGCGCGGGCAGCGTGACGAACCGGAACCGGTACGTCTCCCGGCCGCTGGTGCCGTCCGCGATGACGCCGCTGAGCGGGCCGCCCGGGCCCTCGGAGCCGCTGACGGTCAGCGTGTGCTCCCGCCCGGCCAGCGTGAACGCGACCTGCCCGGCGACGGCGAGCGGCCGGGCCCGGCCGTCCGCGTTCTCCACCAGCACGGCCCGCCCGCCGTCCTCGAACGGCGTGAAGACGGCGGGCACCGCCCAGTCGGGGGCGTACGGGTAGACCGAGATCCCGGCGAACGCGGCCCGGGCCGGGGCGTCGGGGTCGAAGACCCGCAGGGCGAGTTCGCCCTCCCGCTCGATCGGGACCAGTCGCAGCAGGTCGCGGACGGCGATCTGCGGGTGCCGGTCGGTGTCCGGCCGCAGGGCGACCCGGCCGGTGGACTCCTTCTCCTCGCCCTCGATCCGGACGCCGTCCCCGGCGCGCAGTTCGGCGCAGACCGCGCCGTCCTCTGCCCACCAGCGGCCGGGCAGTCCGGGGATCTCCGCCGGGCCGGGTTCCAGCCAGTGGGTGCCGGTCAGCGCCAGCGGCCCGTGCGGCGCCCCCGCCGCCGCGCTCCGGGACTCCGTCCAGCGCTGCCAGGCTTCGGCTGCGGTGTCGGTCATCGGTCTGCCTCCCAAGTCGCTCTGCTCTCAAGTCACTTCGAACGGACGGCTCCGCGCCGCGTCACCGGTTCAGCGGACGGAACAGCCCCTCCTGCATCACCGAGACCACCAGCCGCCCCTCGCGGTCGTAGATCTCGCCGCGGGCCAGACCGCGCGCGCCGTGCGCGATCGGCGACTCCTGCCGGTACAGCAGCCACTCGTCGGCCCGGAACGGACGGTGGAACCACATCGCGTGGTCCAGCGAGGCCATGTCGAAGTTCCGCTCGCCCCACAGCGGCTCGACGGGGGCGCGGACGGCGTCCAGCAGCGTCATGTCGCTGGCGTAGGTGAGCGCGCAGACGTGGATCAGCGGGTCGTCGGGCAACGCGCCGTTGGTGCGCAGCCACACGCCGCTGCGGGCCTCCACCCCGTCCAGCTCCTCCCGCGTCCACTTCAGCCGGTCCACGTACCGGATGTCGAAGGGCTGGCGGCGGCTGATGAACGGGGGCAGCTCGCCGAGCCGGGCACCGACCTCGTCCAGCGCGCTCGGCAGGCTCTCCGGGTCGGGCACGTCCGGCATCGGGAACTGGTGCTCGATGCCGCCGGGCTCGGGCTTGTGGAAGTCGGCGGTCAGCGCGAAGATCGTCCGCCCACCCTGGATGGCGAGCACCCGGCGGGTGGTGAACGAGCGCCCGTCCCTGGTCCGTTCGACCTGGTAGACGATCGGCACGCCGGGGACGCCCGGACGCAGGAAGTACGCGTGCAGCGAGTGCACCGGCCGGTCCTCGTCCACCGTCCGGCCCGCGGCGACCAGCGCCTGCCCGGCCACCTGCCCGCCGAAGGTGCGCTGCAGCGACTCCTCCGGGCTCCGGCCGCGGAAGATGTTCAGCTCGATCCGCTCCAGGTCGAGCAGGTCGACGAGCTGGTCGACGGGGGTTCCCATGTATCGCTCCCTCTCCGGACGGCCGACGGGCAGGGGAGTGCCGCCGAACGTCTCGTCCGTCCAGCACAAGTCTCCGCGCCCACCGGGAATTCCCACCCTCCGGCACGCGGACACCCACCCCCACCTCCCCCGACCCACCGCCGGCGCCCCCACCAGCCCGCCCCCAGCCGACCCTCGACCCCTCCCCCACCGACACCCCCCTCCCGCAGGCGCCCCCACCACCCGCCCCACATGCGCCCCCGCCCTCCCGTCAGAGAATCCCGTCCCCCACCCCCACCAGCCCGCCGCAGGCGCCTCTGCCTCGCCCCCACCCTTCTCCCCGCCTCCCCAGCCCGCCGCAGGCGCCTCCACCACCCGCCCCGCAGGCGCCTCCACCACCCGCCCCACATGCGCCCGCCGCCCTCCCGTCGGACCCTGGTGGGAGGGCTTTACCCGGCCGGAGGAGGTTGCACGATGCATCCGCTGGAGTTCCGCGTGGTGGACCTTCCCGAGTCCTCGCTGCACAAGTGCGCGGTGCTGGTGCTCGGTCAGCACCGGGCGGCGCTGATCGGCACGGGGTTGCGGCTCTCGGACGGGCGGCGGCTGGTCCGGGAGGTCGAGCGTTCGGGGCGCCGGCTCGGCACCGTCCTGGTGGCCCACCACGCGCCGGACTGCTGGCTCGCGGCGGAGGTGCTGCGCGACGCCTTCCCCGAGGCGCGCTTCCTCGCCCCCGACCCGGTCCGGGCCCGGATCGAGCACGACTACCCGGCCGTGCGGGCCGCCCGGACCGACCTGGGGGACGAACTCCCGTCCCGGCTGGTCGCGTTGGAGCCGCTGGAGGGCGACGCCGTGGAGCTGGAGGACCACCGGCTGGAGCTGCGCGGGGCGTCCCTGGGGCTGCCCGACCACCACTACCTGTGGGAGCACCGCAGCCGGACGCTGCTCGGCGGCCCGCTGCTCTGGCTGAACGCGCACCCGTGGCTGGCCGACACCCCGTGGACGGCGCAGCGCGAGGCGTGGATCGACCTGCTGGACGAGATGGCGGCGCTGGAGCCGCTGCGCACCGTCCCGGGCCACCGCCACCTGACCACGCCGGTGCCCGCGGACGTCCCCGCCGACCCGATCGCCTGGACCGGGGAGTACCTGCGCGCGTTCGCCACCGAGCTGGGCAAGCCGGTCGGCCCGGAGGCGGTCGCGCTGGCCCTGCTGCACCGCTACCCGTCCGCCGCGCTGCCCGCCCACGCCACCGCGTCCGTCCTGGCCGCCCGCGAGCAGCGCGCCGCCGCCTGAACCCCCGCCCGGCCGGGGCGGGCTGACGGGGACTCACCTCCGCCCTTCCCTCTGTACCTACTAGTATGTACAGTACGTGCCGTGACCCCGAGCCCCGACACCCCCGCCCCCGCCGCCACCACCACCGTCCCCGCCCCCAACCCCACCGCCGACCGCCTCGTCGAGGCCACCCGCGACCTGCTCTGGGAGCGCGGCTACACCGGCACCAGCCCGAAGGCCATCCAGCAGCGCGCGGGCGCCGGGCAGGGCAGCATGTACCACCACTTCGCCGGCAAGCCCGAGCTGGCCCTCGCCGCGATCACCCGCACCGCCGGGGAGCTGCGCGGCCTCGCCGAGGAGCTGCTGTCCGGGCCGGGCACCGCCGTCGAGCGGGTCACCGCGTACCTGCGCCGCGAGCGCGACGTGCTGCGCGGCTGCCCGATCGGCCGGCTCACCCAGGACCCGGACGTGATGGCCGATCCGGTGCTGCGGGCCCCGGTCGAGGAGACCCTGGGCTGGTTGCGCGGCCGCCTCGCCGAGGTGCTGGCGGAGGGCCGGGCGACCGGGGAGCTCCCGCCGTCCGTGGACCCGTCCGGCACCGCCGCCACCGTGGTCGCGGTGCTCCAGGGCGGCTACGTACTGGCCCGCGCGGCCGGCGACACCGCCCCGTTCGACCAGGCGATCACCGGCCTGCTCACCCTGCTCGCCCCGCCCCAGCGGCCCTGACCGCCCACCCGCGCCCACCAGACAGGACCCGCCCGTGCTCGCCAAGCAGTACGAGATCACCCTGCCCGCCGACTACGACCTCGACGTCATCCGCCGCCGGATCAAGGCCGGCGCCCCGCTCCTGGACGACCGCCCGGGGCTCGGCTTCAAGGCGTGGCTGCTGCGCGAGCGCGGGGTCGGCGGCTCGCCGGTCAACCAGTACGCGCCGCTGTACGTGTGGCGCTCGGACGGCGAGGCGGCCCGGTTCCTGGTCGGCGGCGGCGGGTTCGAGAACATCGTCCGGGACTTCGGGCGCCCGACCGTCCAGCACTGGACCGTCCTGGCGCACTTCTCCGGCCCGGCCCGCACCGCCGTCCCCCTCCCGTCCGCCGCGACCCGCCGACTGACCCCCGTCCCGGTCGGGCCGGACCCGGCGACGCCGGCCGCCCACGTGGAGCAGGAGGTGGAGCGGCTGCGCGAGGCGGCCCGCCGCCCGGGCGTGCACACCGCCGTGCTGGCCCTGGACCCGGGCCGCTGGGAACTGCTGCACTTCACCCTGTGGGGGACCGCCCCGGAGGACGTCCCGGAGCACACCCAGCAGGACGCTTCGGCGGACGGCCCGGCGGCGGAGCTCTTCACCGTCCCGCACCTGTCCGCCCCGGAGCTGTCCGCGCTCCCCGAGGGCCGCGCCTGGTGACCCGCGACCGCCGCCCCGGGAGCGGGCCTACTCCAGCACCCCGATCTCCCGCGCGCACCAGCCCCAGGCGTTCCAGCCCTGGCGGCGCAGGATCTCCTCCCCGACGGTGATCTGCTGCCGCCGGCTCGCGCGGTCGGGCCGGTCGGCGTAGCGCAGGCCGCCCGCCTCCCGCCAGGTGGGCGGCCAGATCTGCAGGCCGCCGTAGTAGCCGTTGCCGGTGTCGGCCTGCCAGTCGCCGTCGCTCTCGCAGTCGGCGAGCCGGTCCCAGACCAGGTCCGGCGTAGCCGGTCCGGCAGCGGCCGGGGTACCGGCCGCGACGACCGCGGCAGCGGGGAGCAGCAGGCCGAGCGCGAGCAGCGCCCGGCCGTACGAGCGAGGTATCCGCATCCCCCGACGCTACGCACGTCGCCCGCCCCGCCACCCTCCGGACGCCGCCGGGCGGGTGGCGCCCCGAACAGCACCCACCGCCCGAACAGCACCCACCGCGCCCGGGAACGGCGGAAGCCGCCGCCCCGTGACCGGGGTGGCGGCTTCACGCCGACAGGGTGGGACCGGCGGACGGTCCCGTGGAAGCGGTGCTTCCGGGGGTGGGTCAGACCGACAGGACCTGGCCCGGGTAGATCATGTCCGGGTTGCCGCCGACGACACCGGAGTTGTTGCCGTACAGGGTGTGCCAGTCGACGCCCAGGCTGTCCGCGATCTTGGACAGGGTGTCGCCGGACTTCACGGTGTAGCTGCCACCGGAGGTGTTGGTGGTGGTCGCCGCGGCGGACTTGTTCTTCCAGGTCTGCTTCGGGGTCTCCTGCGCGGCGGCCTTGGGGGCCTGGGCGCGGGACTCGGAGCGGGAGGCCTTGGCGGAGTCGTTCGAGGCGGTGCTGTTCGACTTCGAGGAGGTCGACTTCGAGGACGAGGTCGACTTCGAGGAGGAGCTCGACGAGGAGGAGGTCGAGGAGGAGGAGGTGTCGACCTGGGCCGGCGCGCCGCCCTTGGTCAGACCGGCCTGGACCGAGCAGACGGGCCAGGCGCCGGGGCCCTGGGAGGCCAGCACCTTCTCGGCGACGGCGATCTGCTGCGCCTTGGTGGCCAGGTTGGCCTGCGGGGCGTAGGCGGTGCCGCCGAAGGCGGCCCAGGTGGAGGAGGTGAACTGCAGGCCGCCGTAGAAGCCGTTGCCGGTGTTGATCGACCAGTTGCCGGTCGACTCGCACATCGCGACCTTGTCCCAGGTGGAGACGTCCGCGGCGGAGGCCGTGTTGGCCGTGACGAGGCCGGCCACCGGGGCGGCGAGCAGGGCGCCGCCGACGACTGCCGCGCGGACGCGGTTGCGCTTGGGGGCGGTGGTGGCAGCGGCGGTCTCGTTACGGAAGGTCATGAGATTCCTCTCGACATTCCCGGGAGGGGCAGGCGGAACCAGGCCCCAGCTGGGCCGTGTTCGCTCGCCAAGTCCGGTGGGCGGGCCGTGCACGTGTCGGACGTGCCGCTTGCCGCCCCGGCCACCTGTCCGCATCCCCGGCGGCGGCTGGCTGCCGTCGCGCCGGTGGGCGCAGGGCCCGCGTTCCGGGGTGAGCCGGAGGTGGGCCGTGCGTCGGGGGTGAACCCGGGAGGTGCTCGATGCACCGGGCAAAAACCTACGATTCGGACTCCCCAGTGCCAAACACTTTCCGGTCATCCCAGGTCAAAGCGGCGTTACCGACGGTATCGATCATGCCAATCGAAACCAAATGTCCCATTCATCCGCTTTTACCAAGATCAAACCATATGCGAATATGGCCCCGGTCACAGTTTGACCCGTGTGAGGTCGGGCACAGTATCGACAGAATGCGACACTCTGTGCACACATAGTGATCAGGAGCCGCGCAAATCCCGTCGCCCGGCCGCCCACCCGTGACTCCAGCCACAACCTCCCGTTGGTAAAGGCGGTCGGCGCTCCCCGCGCCGCGCGCCCGGGACGTCCCGCCCGGGGGCACCGGAACGAGCACCTGGAACGTCAGGGCAACGAGGAGTCATCAGTGCCGCGCATGCTTGAGGTGAGCGAGGACGTACGCGCCGAGATCGGCGACGACGAGGCCGAGAGCCTGCTCGCGGGTGCCCACGCACCCGACGCGTACGACTGCACCTCCTGCCGACAACCGGGCGACTCGCTGCGCGAGCCCACCAGCACCGTCCTGTTCGTCGGCGACGAGACCGCGGTGCTGGCCTTCGCGCACGCCCGCTGCGTGCCCTCCCAGGTGGTGCCGGTGGACGAGCAGCAGCTGCGCGGCGCCGTCGAGTCGATCAGCCAGGGGGCGGACGCCGCGGTGCCGGCGCAGGCCGCGGTGCCCGCGCAGGTCGAGCCGGAACCGGTGGTCGAGGTGCACATCCCGGAGCCGATCACCGCCCCGCCGACCGCCCCGGCCGGCCAGCCGCAGCCCGCGGTGCTCGGTGTGACCTGCGGCATCGTGCTGTGCGGCGACACCCAGCACGCCGCGCTGGTGGTCGAGCCGACCGGGCCGGTCGGCCGCCCGGGCAGCGCCCTCGGCGAGGACGAGTTCCTCTCACTGCTGACCGAGCACGGCTTCCAGATCGTCCAGGACGTCAACCAGGCCCCGGTGCGGCCGCGGGCCGGCTGGTCGGTGCTGATGGCGATGGGCCAGCTGCACGCGATCCTGCAGCCCTCGGCGACCGGCGGTTCGGCCGCCTGGTGGCAGGCCCACCAGCCGCTCCAGGTCACCCCGGGCTGGCGGGCCGCGGCGGCCCGCAAGTCCGAGGTGATCATGTACGCGGTGCCGGCCGGCACCATCGGCCGCCAGCCCCGCGAGGACCTGCTGCGGATCGCGATGGACCGGGCCGCCGCCCGCGGCCTGCTCGCCGCCGGGATGCTCCCGCTGGCCGGCACCTGAGCGGGGGCGCGGCGATGACCGACCCCGTGAACGACCCGGCCGCCACCGAGGACGGACCCGCCGCCCCGGCGGTCCCGGCCGCCCGCACCGCCGTTGACCAGGGCGCGAGCGGCCCGGCGGGGATAGGACTGGGGGCCGCGCCCCCGCATCCCAAGCCGGTCTCGCTCGTTGGCTCCTACGTGTACAGCTACGACCTCGCGTCCACCGGCCGTCCCTCCGCCCAGTCCGGCCCCGGGGGTGCCGGCCGGTCGATCCCGAACATGCGCCCGTCGTACGACGCCGAGCACCCGGTGTCGGCCACGCCGATCTACGACACGCTGTACTCCGAGTACCGGCGGATGTTCCGGGCGCTGCCCGGCGACCGCTCCGGTGAGGAGGGAATGAAGTTCACCGGCTTCGCGGTCCGCGAACCGCAGCCGTCCGGGCCGACCGCGCGCGAGGGCGCCGACCGCACCGGAGCACTGGCCTACCCGCAGCAGCACCAGTCGTTCGAGACGTACGCCGGGCAGCCCCAGGGCGCCCCGCAGTTCATGCCCGCGCAGACCACCGCCGCCCAGGCCAACGGCCAGGGCTGGGTGGCCACCGGCTACCTGGGCGCCCCGGGCGGCGGCGGCACCTCGGGCGGGCGGCACCGCTCGGTGCTGTCGCTGCCCCCGGGCCGGGACGCCTGACCGCCGCCCGCGCGGCACGCGAGAGGGGGAGGGGCCGCCCGGCCCCTCCCCCTCTCCCCTACCTACTCCGCCTACTTCTTCTTGTTGCGCTTCTCCCGGACGCGCACCGAGATCGAGATCGGGGTGCCGACGAAGCCGAACTCCTCGCGCAGCCGGCGCTCGACGAACCGGCGGTAGCCGGCCTCCAGGAAGCCGGAGGCGAACAGCACGAACCGCGGCGGGCGGGTGCCCGCCTGGGTGCCGAACAGGATGCGCGGCTGCTTGCCGCCGCGGATCGGGTGCGGGTGCGCGGCCACCAGCTCGCCCAGGAAGGCGTTCAGCCGGGCGGTCGGGATCCGGGTCTCCCAGCCGGCCAGCGCGGTCTCGATCGCCGGGACGAGCTTCTCCATGTGCCGCCCGGTCTTCGCCGAGACGTTCACCCGGGGCGCCCACTGCACCTGCACCAGGTCGCGCTCGATCTCGCGCTCCAGGTAGAAGCGGCGCTCCTCGTCCAGCTGGTCCCACTTGTTGTAGGCGATGACCACGGCGCGCCCGGCCTCGACGGCCATCGAGATGATCCGGGTGTCCTGCTCGGCGAGCGTCTCGCTGGCGTCGACCAGGACGACCGCGACCTCGGCCTTGTCCAGCGCCGCGGAGGTGCGCAGCGAGGCGTAGAAGTCCGCGCCGGAGGTCAGGTGGACCCGGCGGCGGATGCCGGCGGTGTCGATGAACTTCCAGGTCTTGCCGCCGAGTTCGATCAGCTCGTCGACCGGGTCGCGGGTGGTGCCGGCCAGCTCGTTGACCACCACCCGGTCCTCGCCCGCGACCTTGTTCAGCAGGCTGGACTTGCCGACGTTCGGCCGCCCGATCAGCGCGACCCGGCGCGGACCGCCGGGGGCCAGGCCGTCGCCGAACAGCTGCGGCGGGGCCTCCGGCAGCACCTTCAGGACGGCGTCCAGCAGGTCGCCGGAGCCGCGGCCGTGCAGCGCGGAGACGGGGTACGGCTCGCCCAGGCCGAGCGACCACAGGTACGCGGCCTCGGCCTCGGTGGACGGGCCGTCGACCTTGTTGGCGCACAGCACCACGGGCTTGCCGGAGCGGCGGATCAGCCGGACCAGCGCGTCGTCGGTGTCGGTGGCGCCGATCTTGGCGTCCACCACGAACAGCACCGCGTCGGCCTGCTCGATGCCCAGCTCGGCCTGGGCGGCGACCATCGCGTCCAGACCGAGGACGTCGATCTCCCAGCCGCCGGTGTCCAGCACCTTGAACCGGCGCCCGGCCCACATCGCCTCGTAGCTGACCCGGTCGCGGGTCACGCCGGGGCGGTCCTCGACGACCGCCTCGCGGCGGCCGATGATGCGGTTGACCAGGGTCGACTTGCCGACGTTCGGGCGGCCGACGATGGCCAGCACCGGCAGCGGGCCGTGGCCGTCCAGGTCGGCGGCGATCTCGTCGCTGTCGAAGCCCTCCTCAGCGGCCAGCGCCATGAACTCGGCGTACTCGGCGTCGCCCAGCTCGCCGTGGTGGGCGGTGGTGTCGTTGCTCATGTTCCGTTTTCCGTTTCCCGACGCGGCCCTTCCCAGGGGCGTGCCGTGCGTACCTGCCCGGGGGCAGCGCGAACCGCGCGGATCTCGCGCGGTCGGATGAATCAGTTCCGGCCGTACGTCCTGCCGCTCAGGCGGCGGTCAGTCCGGCCTTCTCCTCGACCAGCGCGGTGATCGCGTCGATCACCTGGTCGAGGGTGAGTTCGCTGGTGTCCACCAGCACCGCGTCGGCGGCCTGGGTCAGCGGGGCGGTCTCCCGCGAGGAGTCCGCGGCGTCCCGGCGGGCCAGGTCGGCGGCCATCGCGGTGATGGTCGCCTCGTCGACGCCCTTCGCCCGCAGCTCCGCGGCCCGGCGCTCGGCCCGGGCCCGCCCGGACGCGGTCAGGAACACCTTCACGGTGGCGTCCGGGAACACCACCGAGCCCATGTCCCGGCCCTCGGCGACGATCCCGCGCTCGGCGTGCGAGGCGCAGCCGCGCTGCAGCTCCACCAGCCGCGCCCGCACCGCCGGAACGGCCGCCACGGCGCTCACCTTGCCGGTCACCTCGGGCCCGCGGATCGGCCCGGACACGTCCTGCCCGTCCACCGTTATGGTCGGCCCCGCCGCGTCCGTCCCGGACACGATCACCGGCTTCCCGCAGGCGATCGCCACCGCCTCCGCGTCCTCGACGTCCACCTCGTTGGCGAGCATCCACCAGGTCATCGCCCGGTACATCGCACCGGTGTCCAGGAAGCTCAGGCCCAGCCGCGCGGCCACCGCCCGCGACACGGTCGACTTCCCGGACCCCGAAGGTCCGTCGATGGCGACGACGACCGGGCCGCTCGACGCTCGGTCGACACTGTCCACGGGGCGAACCTCTCTCTCACGACACAAGAACTCACCCTCAAGGTTAATGGACACCCACCACCCCCCGGCCCGGCCCTTCGTCCCCACCCCGAGCCGCCCCCGTCCCCCGCAGCCCCGCCACCCGCGCCGGAGCGGCAGCGAACGGCACCCGGCCGCCCCCCGCCACCCCTCTCCCCCGCCCCGAAGCCCCGCGCAGCGAACCCCTGACCCACTCCCGCCGCCCGCGCCGGAGCGGCAGCGAACGGCCCCCCGCCACCCCTCTCCCCCACCCCGAAGCCCCGCGCAGCGGTCCCTCCCCTACCCCCGGACCACCCACCCGTACTCCCGCAGCCCCGCCGCCCGCGCCGGAGCGGCAGCGAACGGCACCCGGCCGCCCCACCGCCCCTCTCCCCCGCCCCGAAGCCCCGCGCAGCGGTCCCCTCCCCTACGCCCGGACCACCCACCCGCGCTCCCGCAGCCCCGCCGCCAGCGCCCGCGCCATCGCCGGGGCGACAGCGAGCTGCACGTGGCCGACCTGCTGGCCGGTCGAGTGCTCGATCGTCACGTCCTCGATGTTGACCCCGAGCGCACCGACCTCGCCGAAGAGGCGGCCGAGCTCGCCGGGCTGGTCGCCGAGGACGACGGTGACCGTCTCGTAGCGGGTGGGCGGTGCGCCGTGCTTGCCGGGGATGCGGGCCTGGCCGGTGTTGCCGCGGCGCATCACGGCCTCGATGCCGGCGGCGCCCTCGCGCCGGGTGTTCTCGTCGGCGGCCTGCAGGGCCCGCAGCGCGGTGACGGTCTCGGCGAGGTCCGCGGCGAGGTCGTCGAGGACGTCGGCGACGACGCCCGCGTTGGCGGAGAGGATGTCGATCCACATCGCGGGGTTGGAGGCGGCGATCCGGGTGACGTCGCGCACGCCCTGCCCGGAGAGCCGGACGGCGGTCTCCTCGGCGTGCTCCAGCCTGGCGGCGACCAGCGAGGAGAGCAGTTGCGGGGCGTGCGAGACCAGGGCGACGGCGCGGTCGTGGTCGGCGGCGTCCATGACGATCGGCATGGCCCCGCAGAGGGCGACGAGTTCGAGCGCGGCGTTGAGCGTCTCGGTGTCGGTGTCGGCGGTGGGGGTGAGCACCCAGGGGCGGCCCTCGAACAGGTCGGCGGTGGCGGCGAGCGGGCCGGAGCGTTCGCGTCCGGCCATCGGGTGCGAGCCGATGTAGCGGACGGTGTCCAGGCCGAGGGCGCTGATCTCGCCGCGCGGTCCGGCCTTCACGCTGGCGACGTCGGTGTAGCAGCGGGCGAGGCCGCGCCGCTGGCAGTCCGCGAGGACCTTGCCGACCAGGGCCGGGGGGACGGCGATGACGGCCAGGTCGACGGGGCCGTCGGCGGGTTCGGTGGTGCCGGCGCCGAGCGAGGCGGCCGTGCGGGCGGCGTCCTGGTCGGCGTCCTCCAGGTGGACGCTGATTCCCCGGCGGGTGAGGGCGAGCGCGGCGGAGGTGCCGATCAGTCCGGTGCCGATGACGGCGGCTGTGCGCATGACGGCTTCTCGTCTCCCGGGTGCGATGTGCGGCTCTACACGGCTGTGGATGGCAGCCACCCCCCATCCTCTCGTACGCCCGCGCGCCCCCGCACACCGCCTCGTTCCGGCCCGGCGGCCCGACGCGCAGCGGAAATCCGGGTGCGGTGACGGGGGTTGGGTGCAGACTGGGCGCCCGGGTCCGGGGTGCGGGCCAGGCGGCGAAGGGGGCCAGGTGACGGGGCAGCGGGCGGTGTGGGAGTCGGGGTTGGACTCGGTGGTGGTGCACGCGGTGGGGGCGGTGTGCCGGCGCCGGGCGTCGGGCGTGCTGCCGGCGGACGGCCGGGTGCGGGTGGCGGGGCTGCCGCGGCCGGCGGTGCCGGGGTCGCTGCGGGTGCGGGTGCTGTCGGGTGGCGGCCGGGTGGTCGAGGCCCGGTTGGGCTATCCGGCGCGGGTCCGTGACGAGGAGGAACTCCCTTCCTGGGAGCGCGAGTTGGATGAGCTCCGGGCCCGCTTCGAGTTGCTGCTGGAGCGCCGGGACCGGCTGGCGGAGCGGATCGCCGAGGTCGCGGCGCTGCGCGCGGTGCCGCCGCAGCGCGGTCCCGAGGGCGGCGAGCACCGGCGGGCCCCGGCGGACGCGGTGCTGGCGCTGGCGGATTTCGTGGACACCAGGCTGGAGGTGCTGCAGGAGCGCTCGGTGGAGCTGGCGGAGGAGCTGCGGCTGGCCGAGCACGCCTTCCGGGTGGCGGCGGTGGCGGCGCACGGCCGTTCCACCGCCGAGCGTCCGGGCGGGGTGGAGTCGGGGGCGTGCGCGGACCTGACGGTGCTCGGCGCGGGTCCGGTGGAGCTGGAGGTGGAGTACGCGGTGCCGGGCGCGGTGTGGGTGCCGACGTACCAGTTGGCGCACCGCCGGGGCGAGCGTTCGGCGCGGCTGGTGCTGCGGGCGTCGGTGGCGCAGCGGACGGGTGAGGACTGGTCGGGGGTGCGGCTGGCGCTGTCGACGGCGAGCCTGGCGGGTCCGGGCGCGCTGCCGGAGCTGGCCTCGCTGCGGATCGGGCGCCGGCAGCCGGCGCCCGCGCCGTCGGGGTGGCGGGCGCAGCCGGCGGGCCTGGCGGGGTTGTTCGACGACTGGCAGGAGGCGCAGCGTTCGAAACCGGAGCCGCCGCGGCTGCCGGTGCTGGTGGCCGGTGCGGGGGGCGCGGCGGCGGAGGCCGCGGCGCCGCCGCAGCCGTCCGCACGGCGGGCCGCCCGTCCGGGCGGTGCCCGTCCGGCGGGCGGTCCGCGGCCGGTGGGCGGCCCGCCGGGGTCGGGTTCGCCCTTCGAGGGGACGGCCCGGCAGGCGTCGGCGTCGGTGCCGCCACCGGTGCCGATGCCGATGGCGGCGGCCGCCCCGCCGCCCCCGCCGCCGGGCCCGGTGCCGCCCGGTGCGGTGTACGGCTTCGCGGGGGCCCCGCCGGCCGCCCCGCTGTCGTCGTCCGTCCCGGCCCCGGAGGCCGCGCCGGCGGACCCGCGCCCGTCCGCCGACCAGTTGGACTACGCGGCGCTGGTGCTGGCGGGGCCGGACCGGGCGCCGCAGCGCCGGGGCCGGCTGTTCCCGGAGCCGGAGCCGTCCCGGCCGGGCGGCGCCCAGCCCGCCGCGGCGGAGGAGGTGGGCCGGCTGCCGCTGCCCCGGTACGGGTCGTGGCCGCGGGTGTCGGCGGGTTCGTTCGACCACCGCTTCGACGCGCAGGCCCCGGCGACCGTCCCCTCGGACGGGGTGTGGCACACGGTGGCGGTGGCGGAGCTGCCGGTGGGGGTGCGCACCGGTTACGTGTGCGTGCCGTCGGTGGAGGAGGCGGTGTACGGGGTGCTGGAGCTGTCGAACGCGACGGCGCACGCGCTGCTGGCCGGCCCGGTGGAGGTGACGGTGGACGGCGAGTTCCTGCTGACGGCGGGGCTGCCGACGCTGGCGCCGGGCGGGGTGCGGGAGTTGGGCCTGGGCCGGGCGGAGGAGGTCCGGGTGGCCCGGCACGGCGAGGTGCGGGAGTCGACGTCGGGGGTGCTGAACTCGACGACGGTGCTGGAGCACTCGGTGCGGATCGAGCTGGTGAACCGGCTGCCGCACGAGGCGTCGGTGGAGGTCCGCGAGCGAGTGCCGGTGCCGGGTGACGCCGAGGTGCGGATCGAGGAGCGCCCGGGCTGGTCGGCGCCGGCCGAGCCGTCCGACGGGGTGCCGTCCTCGGCCCGGATCCGCCGGGTGGTGGTGCCGCCGGGAGGTTCGGTGGAGCTGACGGGCGGTTATGTGATCCGTATCCCGGCCGGTAGGGCCGTGGTCGGCGGGAACCGGAGGAGCTGAACGTGTACGAGGAGACCTTTCCCCTTCCGGTGACCGCGGTGACCTGCCTGGAGGACCGGGCGCAGCTGGAGCGGACGGCGGAGCTGGAGCTGTCGCCGGGCGTGCACCGGCTGCGGCTGGGCCCGGTGACGGCGCTGGCGGTGGACCGTTCGCTGCACGCGGCGGTGCTGGACGGGCTGGGCGCGCCGACCGGCGCGGCGAAGGTACTGGACGTGCGGCTGGTGCGGTCGTGGCAGCCGCCGGCGCCGCTGCCGCCGGGGCCGGACGACTCGGCGCTGCGCCGCCGGGTGCACGACCTGGAGCGCGAGCAGTTGGCCGAGTCGCACCGCCAGGAGCGGCTGCAGGCCCGGCTGGCGCTGCTCGGGCAGCTCGCGGCGGACCTGCTGCGGGAGATCGGCGAGGGTGCGGGTCGCGGCGAGCTGGAGCAGGCCCGGTGGTCGCGCGAGCTGGACCGGGTGGACGGGCAGCGCGAGTCGTACGGCGAGCGGCTGCGGGCCTCCCGGCTGCGTTCGGTGGAGCTGGCCGCGGAGCTGGCCCGGGCCGAGGAGGCGCTGGACCTGGCGGAGCGGGAGCCGGCCGAGCTGCTGGCGTTCGTGGAGCTGTCGGTGGAGTGCGCCGAGCCGGGCCGGTTCCTGGCCCGGGTGGGTCACCTGGTGGCGTGCGCGCTGTGGCGTCCGGCGTACCGGGCCGAGCTGGTGGGCGGCACGCTGCGGCTGGAGAGCGACGCGGTGGTGTGGCAGCGCACCGGCGAGGACTGGTCGGGGGTGCGGTTGACGCTGTCGACGGCGCGTTCGGCGCTGGCGGGCGAGCCACCGGGGCTGGTGGAGGACCGGCTGGTGCTGCGGGAGCGTTCGGCGCAGGAGAAGCGGACGGTAGAGGTGGAGCTGCGCGAGCAGGCGGTCTCCGACGCCGGGCCGCTGGAGCCGGGCCTGCCGGGGGTGGACGACGGCGGCGAGGTGCGGGTGCTGCGGGCGCCGGACCCGGTGTCGGTGCCCGCGGACGGGCGGGCGCACCGGGTGCCGGTGAGCGCGTTCGAGACGGCGGCGCGCAGCGAGTTCGCGGCGGCGCCGGAGCTGTCGGAGGCGGTGACGGAGGTGGTGTCGTTCCGCAACGCGTCGGGGCACGCGCTGCTGGCCGGCCCGGTGGACCTGGTGCGCGGCTCGGGCTACACCGGCCGGGGCGCGCTGGAGTTCGCGGCGCCGGGCGCGCCGGTGCGGCTGGCGTTCGGCTCCTCGGACGGCCTGCGGGTGGTCCGGGAGGCGGACGAGCGCCGCGAGGGCGCGGGCCTGGGCGGTCAGCGCACCCTGGTGACCCGCACGGTGCGGCTGCACCTGTCGCGGTTCTCCGGCCCGGACGAGCACGCCGAGCGGACGGTGGTGCTGCGCGAGCGGATCCCGGTCTCCGAGGTGGCCGAGGTCCAGGTCCGGCTGCGCAAGGAGCACTGCTCGCCGCCGCCGGACGAGCTGGACGCGGAGGGCATCGCCCGCTGGGAGGTGCCGCTGCCGCCGGGCGGCCGGCGGACGGTGACGCTGGTGTACGAGATCGCGGCGACGGCGAAGGTGGCGGGCCTGTGAGCGGCGCCGGTCCCCGTCCGGGGCGCCCCGCGAAGGGTACAAAAGACTCATGATCTACCACCTCGCCCCGCTGGACGACTGGCTGCGCGACCCGGGCCGGCCGTACACCGCCGCGTCGCTGCTGACCGAGGGCTTCCTGCACTGCTCGCCGGACGAGCCGACGGCGCTGGCGGTGGCCAACGCGTTCTTTCGGGACGCGCCGGAGCCGCTGATGGCGCTGCTGATCGAGGAGCGGCTGGTCGAGCCGATGGTGAAGTGGGAGGCGGCCACCGGCGGGCCGCCCCCGGGCGCCACCGCGGGGGCGCTGTTCCCGCACATCTACGGCCGGCTCAACCGGACGGCGGTGCTCGGCCTGGAGAAGGTGGAGCGCGGCCCGGACGGCCGCTGGGCGGGGCTGCGCCCCTGGAGCTGACCGGGCGGGCCGCCCGCACGGGCCGCAGGGGGCGTACGGGCCCGGGACGGGCCGTCGGCGGCCCTCCCGGCGCGGGGTCAGAGCCAGCCGCGCTCGCGGGCCGCCATGCCGGCCTGGAAACGGGTGGTGGCGCCGAGTTCGCGCATCAGGCCCTGCAGGCGGCGCTGGGTGGTGCGGGCGCTCCAGCCCAGCGAGCGGGCGATCGACTCGTCGGTGAGCCCGGCCGCGAGCAGGCCGAGCAGCTTGAGGTGGTCGGCGTCCGGGCCGGGGCCCTCGCCGTCGCCGAGCACGGTCTGCAGCGGCACGGCGCGCTCCCACTCGGCCTCGAACAGGGCGTCCAGGGCCTGCAGCAGCGCGGAGGGGTGGATCACGTAGGCGGCGTCCAGCACGCTGTCGCCGACGCTGATCGGGATGATCGCCATCTTGTCGTCGGCCATCATCATCTTCATCGGCAGCACCGGGCGGACCCGGGCCTCCTCGCCGTCCTCGACGCCGGTGAGGATCTCCTGCTCCAGCCGTCCGGGCCAGGCGATCGCCTCCTTGTCGAAGACGGTGCGGATCCGCACCCCGGACTTGAGCTTGGCCCGCTGCCGGGGCTGCTCCACGGTCGGGTCCTGCACGTAGGGCGGGCAGTCGAAGCCGCGGATCTGGTACTGGCTGGTCTCGATCAGGTGCTCCAGGCGCTGGGCTATCGCCTCGCCGCCGGTGAGCACCTCCACCGAGTGCGCCGGGTCGGTGTACCGGGAGGCTTCGCGGAAGGCGTCCATCAGCCGGTGCATCTCGGCGCGGGCGGAGCGCAGTTCGGCCTCGCGGTGGCCGATCAGGGTGCCGATGGCGACGTCGGGGGCGACCGAGAGGTAGCGCTCGCGGTCGACCGGGGCCCGGGTGGCCATGCCCTGCTCGGCGAGCCGGTCCAGGGCCTCGCGGCACTGCTCCAGGGTCAGGCCGCAGTACTCGGCCAGTTCCTCGGCGCTGGACTGCGGCGCGACGACCAGCGCGGCGTACACCTGGCCGTCGGTCAGCCCGAGGCCCAGCACGGTGAATGCGTCCAGCATGGTGGTGGTTCCTTCCCCCGCCGCCCGGCGGCCTGACGCGGTGGCGCACTTCCGCCACGCGCCGGGGCGGACTTCGGTGGCAATCTTCTGCCACCGGGCGGAACGATGGCAAGGGCGTGCGGTGTGCCTCACATGTCAAGTGCCGTCGCGGGCCGGTCCGCACACGCGCCGGAGCCCGTCCCCGGGTGGGGGACGGGCTCCGGCGGGCGGGCTGTTAGAGCCCGACCTCGCGCATCAGGGTGCCGACCTCGGGGTTGGTCAGGCGGCGCAGCCAGCCGGACTTCTGGTCGCCCAGCGAGATCGGGCCGAACGCGGTGCGCACCAGCTTCTCGACCGGGAAGCCGACCTCGGCCAGCAGGCGGCGCACGATGTGCTTGCGGCCCTCGTGCAGGGTCACCTCGACCAGGTAGTTCTTGCCGAGGTTGGAGATCACCTTGAAGCTGTCGGCGCGGGCCCAGCCGTCCTCCAGCTCGACGCCCTTGGCGAGGGTCTTGCCGAGGTCGCGCGGCAGCGGGCCCTGGATCGCGGCGAGGTAGGTCTTGGTGACGCCGTACTTGGGGTGGGTGAGGCGGTGGGCCAGCTCGCCGTGGTTGGTGAGCAGGATGAGGCCCTCGGTCTCGGTGTCCAGGCGGCCGACGTGGAACAGCCGGGTCTCCCGGTTGGTCACGTAGTCGCCGAGGCACTGCCGGCCCTCGGGGTCCTCCATGGTGGAGACCACGCCGGCCGGCTTGTTGAGCGCGAAGAACAGGTAGGACTGGGTGGCGACGGTCAGGCCGTCCACCTTGATCTCGTCGTTCACCGGGTCGACCCGGCGGCCCTGCTCCAGCACGGTCTCGCCGTTGACGTCGACGCGGCCCTGCGCGATCAGCTCCTCGCAGGCCCGGCGGCTGCCCATGCCGGCCCGGGCGAGCACCTTCTGCAGGCGCTCGCCGTCCTCGCCGACCTCCTTGCCGGGGCCCTCGTGCCGGGCCAGCACCCGCTCCTCGATCCGACCCTGGAGCTCCCGGGAGCGCTGCGGCTGGCGCCGCGGGTCGCCGGGCGCACCCTGCCCCTCCCGGCGCGGCCGGGGGGCCGCCCCGGGCTTGCGGGAGTCGTACGCCCCGCGGCCGGGCGTCGCGTTCGGCCCGCCGCCGTACTCGGGGCGGTCGTACCTGCGCTCCTCCGGACGCGGCTGCCGGCGCTCCTCGCGCCGCTCGCCGCCGCGCCCGTACGAGCCCGAGCCGGACCCGGAGCCCGACCCGCCGCGCCCGCCGCCGTACGAGCCCGAGCCGGAGCCCGACCCGCCGCGGCCCTGGCCGCCGCCGTACGAGGAGCCGGAGCCCCCGCCGTACGAACCGCCGCCGTACGAGGAGCCGGAGCCGCCGCCGTACGAGCCGCCGCCGCGCGAGGAGCCCGAGCCGCCGCGGCCGCCCTGGCCGCCGCCGCTGCCGTAGGACGACGATCCGCCCCGGCCCCCACCCTGCTGGCCGCCTCGGCCGCCCTGCCCGCCCCGGCCCTGCCCGCCGCCGCTGTTCCTGCCGTTGCCACCGTTGCCACTGCTACGCATCAAAATGTCCGTACGTCGATATCCGTCTGGTCGGCCTGGTTCGGCCTCGGCCCTTCCTGTGCGGCGGCGACCGCCTGCGCGATCATCGTGCCCTCCAGGGACTCCGCTTCCACGTCGTCGACCTCGGGCAGGAAGGGCGCGAGCTCCGGCAGCTCGTCCAGGCCGCGCAGCCCCATCCGTTCCAGGAAGTAGTTCGTCGTCCGATACAGGATCGCTCCGGTCTCGGGCTCGGTGCCGGCTTCTTCGACCAGTCCTCGCTGTACCAGGGTACGCATCACGCCGTCGCAGTTCACACCACGGACCGCGGAAACCCTCCCGCGCGACACCGGCTGCCGGTAGGCGACCACCGCCAGCGTCTCCAGCGCGGCCTGGGTCAGCCGGGCCTGCTGCCCGTCCAGGACGAACCGTTCGACCGCGGCCGAGCAGGCGGCGCGGCTGTAGAAGCGCCACCCGCCGGCCACCTGCCGCAGTTCGAAGCCGCGCCCCTGCGCGGTGTACTCGCCCGCCAACTCCCGCAGCACGGCGGCCACTTCGTCCACGGGCGCGTCCAGCACGGCGGCCAGCCTGGGCTCCGCGACCGGCTCGTCGGCGACCATCAGCACCGCCTCCAGCGCCGCCCGCAGCGGCAGCTCCCCCGCGGCGGGCGCCCCGCCGGGGAGCGGGCCGTCGGGCAGCGCCAGGACGCGTTCCACCGGTTCGACGCGCACCCCGTCCGGGTACGCCGACTCCTGCCACTCCCCGGGCCGGGGGGCGCCCGGCAGGCCCAGGGACCGCCGGGCGGGCCGCTCCGTCATGCCGTTCCGCCTTCCCCGCCGCCCGCCGGGCGGTCGAACTCGTCGGTCACCTCGACCCGCTGCCCGGCGCCGGCCGTCCAGCGCACCAGCAGCTCCTCCAGGGCCAGCGGCTGTTCGAAGTCCAGCGCCCGCTCCCGGTACAGCTCCAGCAGCGCCAGGAAGCGGGCCACCACCACAAGGGTGCTCCCGGCGTCCGCGACCAGCTGCCCGAAGGTGGCCGTGCCGAGCGCGCCCAGGCGCTCGGCGACCAGTTCGGCCTGTTCGCGCACGCTCACCGGCGGCACGTGGATGTGGTCCACGTACACCACCGGCTTCGGCTTGGGCGCGAACGCCTTCGCGGCGAGCCGCGCGAACCGCTCCGGCCCGACCGCCAGCACCACCTCGGGCAGCAGCCGCGCGTGCTGCGGCTCCAGCGCGACCGTCCGCGGCCGGCGCAGCGCCTCGTCCTCCCAGCGCTCGGCGAACAGCGCCGCGACCCGCTTGTAGGCCCGGTACTGCAGCAGCCGGGCGAACAGCAGGTCGCGCGCCTCCAGCAGCGCCAGGTCCTCCTCGTCCTCGACCTCGGCGACCGGCAGCAGCCGGGCCGCCTTGAGGTCCAGCAGCGTCGCGGCGACCACCAGGAACTCGGTGGCCGCGTCCAGGTCCCACTCCGGGCCCATCGCCCTGATGTGCGCGACGAACTCGTCGGTGACCTTCGACAGCGCCACCTCGGTGACGTCCAGCTTGTGCTTGGCGATCAGCCCGAGCAGCAGGTCGAACGGCCCCTCGAAGTTCTCCAACCGGACCTGGAACGCCATAACGGGTCATTCTGGCAGACCGCGGCTCAGCGGCCGCGCAGCCTCCGCACGAGGATCGACGCCTCGCCGCGCTGTTCCAGGTCCGCCAGGACCACCGCGACGGCCTCCCGGACGACCCGGCCGCGGTCGACGGCCAGGCCGTGCTCGCCGCGCAGCACCAGGCGGGCGTGCTCCAGGTCCATCAGTTCCTCGGCGGACACGTACACGGTGATCTTCTCGTCGTGCCGCTCGCGGCCGGAGGGCCGCCGGGTCCGGCCGCGCCCGCGCACCGTGGCCGGGGCCGTCCTGCGGGCCTCCGCGGGGTCCTCCGCGCGCCCCGCGGGGGCCGCCGGGGCGGCTTCCGGTCTGGCGGCCGGCACGTCCGGGGCGCGCGGCGCGGGAGGGGCCGCCCGGCCGTCGCCGGGGGGTTCCTGCCCCGCGGCGGCGGGGCCGTTCGCGGGGCCGGGGGCGTTGCCGTTGCCGTTGCGCGCGAGCGAGGGCGACAGGGCCATTCCGCCGGTTGCCCGGAACAGTTCGTCGGCCCCCGGAAGGCTCACTCGGCGGGGCGGCACCGGTCGAGCACCTCCCTGGCGAGCTGGCGGTAGGCGGCGGCGCCGACCGAGTTGGTGGCGTAGGTGGTGATCGGCTCGCCGGCCACGGTGGTCTCCGGGAACCGGACGGTCCGGCCGATGACGGTGTGGAAGACGTGCTCGCCGAACGCCTCGACGACCCGGGCCAGCACCTCGCGCGAGTGCACGGTGCGGGAGTCGTACATGGTGGCCAGGATGCCGTCCAGCCGCAGGTCGGGGTTGAGCCGCTCGCAGACCTTCTCGATGGTCTCGGTGAGCAGCGCGACGCCGCGCAGCGCGAAGAACTCGCACTCCAGCGGGACGATGACGCTGTGCGCGGCGGTGAGCGCGTTGACCGTCAGCAGGCCCAGCGAGGGCTGGCAGTCGATGATGACGTAGTCGTAGTCGGGCAGCAGCGGCTTGAGCGCGCGGGCCAGCGCCGACTCGCGGGCGACCTCGCTGACCAGCTGCACCTCGGCGGCCGACAGGTCGATGTTGGACGGCAGCAGGTCCATGCCGGGGATGGCGGTCTTCAGCAGCACCTCGTCGGCCGTCAGGCCCCGCTCCATGAGCAGGTTGTAGACGGTGACGTCCAGCTCCATCGGGTTGACGCCGAGGCCGACCGAGAGCGCGCCCTGCGGGTCGAAGTCCACCAGCAGGACCCGGCGGCCGTACTCGGCGAGCGCCGCGCCCAGGTTGATGGTGGAGGTGGTCTTGCCGACGCCGCCCTTCTGGTTGCACATCGCGATGATCTGCGCGGGGCCGTGCTCGGCGAGCGGCGCGGGGATCGGGAAGTACGGCAGCGGGCGGCCGGTCGGGCCGACCCGCTCGCGGCGCTGGCGGGCCGCGTCGGGGGCCAGGGTGGCGGCGTACTCGGGATCGGGCTCGTACTCGGCGTCCGGGTCGTCGTAGGGCCCGTAGCCGAGCTCGTTGTAGGCCAGCCCGTACGCCGCGAAGTCGGCGTCGTAGTCGGTGGCGGCTGCCGCCGCGCTCTGGCGGGCCTCGAAGGTGCGGACCGCGACCGAGCCGACCTCCTGCGCGCCCACCGTGGCCTGCCGGGCTTCCTCGTTCGGCTGCCCGGCGGAGAGCTCCGCCAGTCCTGGCTGACCACCCCCGGGAGCAAATGTCGACTCATTCACAAGTCGTCTTACCTCCTTGGACATCCAGGACTCTATGTCGATTCGTCAGCGTGGCAGCATGCCAACGGTTTGCGACTCTAGGCCGTTTCGGGCATCGGCAGCAACACAATCCACGGTAGTGGGCCGCTTGTGTCGGCCGTTCACCCACCCCGTGTCAAGAGATGACCCTAACGTTTCCGCGCGGGCGCCGGGCCGTGAGGGCCCGTCAGGTGTCCTTGTCGACAGAGCGGGTGACAGAGCGCACCGGAATTGACCGCCGACGGTCACCCGGGGGCCACCCGCCGTCCCCGCGGGCATGCCGAAGCCCCCGGCGCGAAGGGGAAGGACGGCCGGGGGCGACAGCGGATGAGGGGACGTCAGGCGAGGACGCTCTCCAGCGGCACCGACTCCAGGCCGAACGCCTCGGCGACGGCCGGGAAGGTGATCTGGCCCTCGTGCACGTTCAGGCCCTTGGCGAGCGCGGCGTCGCGGCGCAGCGCCTCCTTCCAGCCCCGGTTCGCCAGCTCGACCACGTACGGCAGGGTCGCGTTGGTGAGCGCGTAGGTGGAGGTGTTCGGGACGGCGCCCGGCATGTTGGCCACGCAGTAGAAGACCGAGTTGTGGACCTGGAAGGTCGGCTCGGCGTGCGTGGTGGGGTGCGAGTCCTCGAAGCAGCCGCCCTGGTCGATGGCGATGTCGACGAGCACCGAGCCCGGCTTCATCTTGGCGACCAGCTCGTTGGTGACCAGCTTGGGGGCCTTGGCGCCCGGGATCAGCACGGCGCCGATCACCAGGTCGGCCTCGACGACGGCCTTCTCCAGCTCGAAGGCGTTGGAGACGATCGCCTTGACCTTGGTGCCGAAGACCTTGTCGGCCTCGCGCAGCTTGTTGATGTCGCGGTCGAGCAGGGTCACGTCGTAGCCCATGCCGATGGCGATGGTGGCCGCGTGCCAGCCGGAGACGCCGCCGCCGATGACGACCGCCTTGGCCGGGTGGGTGCCGGGCACGCCGCCGGGCAGCACGCCGCGGCCGCCGGTCGGGCGCATCAGGTGGTAGGAGCCGACCTGCGGGGCCAGCCGGCCCGCGACCTCGGACATCGGGGCGAGCAGCGGCAGCGCGCCGTTCGGCAGCTGCACCGTCTCGTAGGCGATCGCGGTGGTGCCGGAGGCGACCAGCGCGTCGGTGCCGGCCCGGTCGGCCGCCAGGTGCAGGTAGGTGAAGAGGGTCTGGCCCTTGCGCAGCCGGTGGTACTCGGAGGCGATGGGCTCCTTGACCTTGAGGATCATGTCGGCCGCGGCCCACACCTCGTCGGCGGTGGGGAGGATGGTCGCACCGGCGGCCACGTACTCCTCGTTGGGGATCGAGGAGCCGAGACCGGCGTTGTCCTCGATGACGACCTCGTGTCCGTTGCGGACCAGCTCATGCACGCCGGCGGGCGTGATGGCCACGCGGTACTCGTGGTTCTTGACCTCGCGGGGGATGCCGACCTTCACGGCTAACACGTCCTCTTGCCATGGGAAATACCTACCGGGGAAGACCGGCGGCGACGCACACGGAGGCACAACGGACAGGCCGGTGCATAGATCTATGCGCGACTGAGTTCGAGTGTAATGAAGCCAAGTCGGCGTGTCAGCCTTCCAAAGTGACCAAATCAGTCAGACACATTGGCAGGTTCGTAGGCTTGCAAGCGCTTCGAGGCCACATTGCAGGGCGAACTCCGCACATACGACACTACTCCGAAAGCGGACGCGAGCCCTCCCGGCCGAGGTGCCGCGTCAGCCGCGCCGCCAGCTCGGCGACCTCCCGCTCGCCGCGCCCGTCACCGGTCCGGCGCAGCACCGCGGCCGCCGAGCGGTACTCGCGCAGCGCCTCCTCGAAGCGCCGCAGCCCGGTGTGCGCCTCCGCGAGGCGCACCAGCAGCCGGGCCTGGGCGGCCTGGTCGCCCAGCGCCTGCCGCAGCACCAGCGCCCGCCCGTACGCGTCGGCGGCGCGCAGCGGGTCGCCGAGCGCCCGGTGGCCGTGCCCCACGCCCTCCAGCGCCCGGGCGCAGCCCGCCTCGTCGCCCGCCCCGCGGGCCAGCTCGACCGCCCGGCGGTAGCGCTCGCCCGCCTGCTCCCAGCGGCCCGCGGCGGCCTGCAGGTCGCCCAGGTTCAGCAGCGCGGCGGCGGCCCGGCGCGGGTTGCCCTGCCGCTCGGCGACCTTCAGTACCGACTCGTGCAGGGCGTGCAGGTCCGCGGGCGCGGCCTCGCCGGTCAGCGGCAGGGCGCGCAGCAGGGCGGTCACCAGGCGGCCCGCCGAGCCGTCCAGGTCCCCCTGGCCGACCGCGTCGGCGACCGCGGCCAGCAGCAGTTCGCGCTCCCCCAGCAGCCAGCCCTCGGCGTGCGCGGCGGTGCGCAGCCGCAGCGGCCCCGGCAGCGGGTCCGGGTTGGGCCCGGCCGCCGGGTCCAGCAGCAGCCGCGCCGAGTCGACCAGCCGCACCAGCCGCTCCAGCAGCCGGGCCCGGGCCAGCTCCACCTCGGACGGCCGGTCCAGTTCCCCGCGCAGCTCCACCAGCCGCCCGTACAGCCGGCCCGGGACGCGGTAGCGCTCGGTGCCGTCCGCGGCGTCCGGCTCGCGCTCCAGCAGCTCCAGCTCGGCCAGCGCCGCCAGCGCGGCCCCCGCCTCCGGGGCCGGGCAGCCCACCAGCGCCGACGCGGTGCGCAGGTCCACCTGCTGCCCCGGCGCCAGCGTGCACAGCCGCAGCAGCCGGGCCCGGGCCGCGGGCAGCCGCCGGTACGCCAGCTCGAACGCCCCGCGCAGCGGGTCGCCCTCCACCACCGGCACCGTCTCCCGCTCCGGATCGGTCGGCCGCACCGGCCCCTCCACCGCCACCGGCGCGGGCGGCGGGACGGCGTGCAGCCGGGCCGCCGCGTCGGTCACCGCCAGCCGGGGCTCGGTGCGCAGCCAGCCCGCGACCAGCCGCAGCGCGGCCGGGCGGTTGGCGCACGCCTCGGCCAGGTCGGCGGCGCCGACCGGGTCGCAGGAGATCCGCGTGCCGCCGACCAGCTCGCCCAGCAGCTCCACCGCCGCCCGGTGGTCCATCCCGCCGAGGATCACCGGGTCGATCCCGTCGATGCCCATCAGCGGCCCCGAGGTGGTCGCCAGCAGCAGCGCGGAGGTCTTCTCCGCCAGCAGCGGCCACACCTGCCCGGCGTCCTTGACGTCGTCCAGCAGCACCAGCACCCGGCGCTGCCCGAGCGCGACCCGCAGCGCCTCGCAGGCCGGGTCCTCCTCCGCCGCGCCCGGCAGCAGCGCCGCGCCGGGGCTCTCCCCCAGCTGGTCCAGCAGCACCCGGGCCGCCCGCCCGGCCCCCACCCGGCCGCCGTCCGGCGCCGACAGCCGCGCGTACAGCAGCCCGTCCGGGTAGTCCCCGGCCACCGACCTGGCCCACCGCACCGCCAGCGCGGTGCGGCCCGAGCCGGGCCGCCCCGCCAGCACCAGCAGCCGCCCGCGCCCCTCCGCCGGCCGCCCCGCGGCCACCGTCAGCGCCGCCAGCTCCCCGCCCCGCCCGGCGAACGGCCGGGCACCCGCGGGCAGCACGTCGAAGATCCCGGCCGCCTCGGCCACCGCCGCCGTCTTCCTCGCCACCCGCGCCACTCCCGACCCGTCGCCCCGCACCCCGGGCCCGCCCACCGGGCCCTGTCCGCGAAGCGTAGTTCGCCCACCCCGCCCCGCCGATGCGCCCCGGTACGACCAACAGCCGAATCACCTTGCTGGCGCAACTGGCAGAGCGAGAAAGCGTGCCACCGGGGAGCGCACCGACAGGGGCGCGTCCCGCCCGTTGCTCAGTACGGCCGGGCCGGCCACGGCGCGTCCGCGGGCCGGAGCGCGTCCAGGTCCCCGCCGGTCGCGCTCAGGGCGAGGACGCCGGTGACCAGGGTCGGGTTGTGGAGGTCGCCGGCCAGGATCAGCCGGACCAGTTCCTCGCGGGGCACCCAGGCCGCCTCGATCTCCAGCTCCTCGCCGTGCGCCTCGTAGCGTTCGCCGTCCGCCTCGGACAGCCCGGTCGCGAGGAAGATCCGCACCGCCTCGTCGCTGCCGCCGGGGGAGGTGAAGAAGTCGACCAGGACGCGCCAGTGCTCGGCCTTGCAGTGGGCCTCCTCGAAGAGCTCCCGCTGCGCCGCGTGCAGCGGGTTCTCGCCGGGCACGTCGAGCAGCCCCGCCGGCAGCTCCCAGAGCCGGTGCCGGACGGGGTGGCGGTACTGGCGCAGGGTCAGCACCCGGCCGTCCTCGTCGAGGGCGAGCACCGCGACCGAGCCGGGGTGCAGCTGGTAGTCGCGCTGGGCCCACTTCCCGTCCGGCATCAGGACCTGCTCGCTGCGCACGCCGGTCACCTTGCCCCGGAAGGGCGTGCTCCCGTCCCGGACGTCCCACTCCTCGGCCACGTCGTGAATCCCGGCCACCGGGCACCACCCCTTCTCGTCAGATAGACACAATCTACCGGACGCCCGCCCCGCGACACGCCGAAGCGCCCGCCGGGAGGATCCCGACGGGCGTTCGGTCGCTTCAGCGGGCCGCTCAGCCGACCTTGCGGTCGATCGCCGCCGCGACCAGGCCCGCGAACAGCGGGTGCGGGCGGGTCGGGCGGGACTTCAGCTCGGGGTGGGCCTGGGTGGCGACCAGGTAGGGGTGGACCTCGCGCGGGTACTCGACGTACTCGACCAGGTCGCCCTTGGGGGAGAGGCCGGAGAACTGCAGGCCGGTCTTCTCCAGGTCGGCGCGGTAGGCGTTGTTGACCTCGTAGCGGTGGCGGTGGCGCTCCTCGACGTACTGCTCGCCGCCGTACACCTCGCGCACGATGGAGCCCTCGGCGAGCTTCGCCGGGTACAGGCCCAGGCGCATGGTGCCGCCCAGGTCGCCCTTGCCGTCGACGATGGCCAGCTGCTCGGCCATCGTGGAGATGACCGGGTACTTCGCCGCGGCGTCGAACTCGGTGGAGTTCGCCTCGGGCAGGCCGGCCAGGTTGCGGGCGGCCTCGATGACCACGCACTGCAGGCCCAGGCACAGGCCGAGCAGCGGCACCTTGTTCTCGCGGGCGTAGGTGATCGCGGCGACCTTGCCGTCCACGCCGCGGTCGCCGAAGCCGCCGGGGATGCAGACCGCGTCCACGTCGCCGAGCTGCTGCTGCGCGCCCTCGGGGGTGACGCAGTCGTCCGAGGCGACCCACTTGATCTGGACCCGGGCGTTGTTGGCGAAGCCGCCCGCCCGCAGCGCCTCGGTGACCGAGAGGTAGGCGTCCGGCAGGTCGATGTACTTGCCGACCAGGGCGACCTTGACCTCGTGCTGGGGCTCGTGGACGCGGCGCAGCAGGTCGTCCCAGACCGTCCAGTCCACGTCGCGGAACGGCAGGTCCAGGCGGCGCACCACGTACGCGTCCAGGCCCTCGCCGTGCAGCACCTTGGGGATGTCGTAGATCGACTTGGCGTCGATCGCGGCGACCACGGCCTCCTCGTCGACGTCGCACATCAGCGAGATCTTGCGCTTGATGGCCTGCGGCACCTCGCGGTCGGCGCGCAGCACGATCGCGTCGGGCTGGATGCCGATGTTGCGCAGCGCGGCCACCGAGTGCTGGGTGGGCTTGGTCTTCAGCTCGCCGGACGGGCCGATGTACGGCAGCAGCGAGACGTGCACGAAGAAGACGTTGTCCCGGCCGACCTCGTGGCGGACCTGGCGGACGGCCTCCAGGAACGGCAGCGACTCGATGTCGCCGACGGTGCCGCCGACCTCGGTGATGACCACGTCGACGTCCTCGGTCGCCATCCGGCGGATCCGGGACTTGATCTCGTTGGTGATGTGCGGGATGACCTGGACGGTGTCGCCGAGGTACTCGCCGCGCCGCTCCTTGGCGATCACGGTGGAGTAGACCTGGCCGGTGGTGACGTTCGCCGAACCGTGCAGGTTGGTGTCGAGGAAGCGCTCGTAGTGGCCGATGTCGAGGTCGGTCTCGGCGCCGTCGTCGGTGACGAAGACCTCACCGTGCTGGAACGGGTTCATGGTGCCCGGGTCCACGTTGAGGTACGGGTCGAGCTTCTGCATCGTCACCCGCAGGCCGCGGGCCTTCAGCAGGGCGCCGAGGCTGGAGGCGGTGAGCCCCTTGCCGAGCGAAGAGGCGACACCCCCGGTGACGAAGAGGTGCTTGGTCGTCACGGCACGGCCGTTGGCCGACTTGCCGGAATGGGGCTGTGCCAAGAGGGGGCTCCCGTGGGTCGCGTGTCGGAGGGTGACGCCGGTGGAGGGGCTCCCGGCCCTCGTTCCCACCAGTTCCACGGGATACCAGCGTATCAGTGCCCCGGCGACTGCTCGCCCGCGTCCGGGTGGACCGGCCCCGGCCGGGGCCGCCGGACGGCGCGTCGGGGCTGCTCGGACGGGGGTTTCCCGGCATGGCGCGCGGCGCGCGCGGGCAGGCGCCGGGGGCGCGTGCGCACGACCGAACCACCCGAACCCACGTATTCTGCTCAAACGTCGACAACCCCGCCCGAGGCGCCTCCGCCCGGGGCAGCCCCGCCCGACCCGTGCGCGCCCGTCCGCCGCGGGGCCCGCACGGAACGGAGAACCATGGCCGGTCGCATCGAGGACTACGCGCTGATCGGGGACATGCAGACCGCCGCGCTGGTCAGCCGGGACGGCGCGGTCGACTGGCTGTGCCTGCCCCGCTTCGACTCCCCCGCGGTGTTCGCCGGGCTGCTGGGCACCGACGAGCACGGATTCTGGCGGATCGGCCCGGCCACCCCGGTCGAAGCGCCGTCCCCCGCCCCCGAACCCCGTTCGGCCCTGGTCGACACCGGGGAGCTGCGCGTCCCGCCGGTCACCGCCGCCGCGCCCGCACTGCCCTGCGACCGGCGCCGCTACCGGGGCGACTCGCTGGTCCTGGAGCAGGAGTGGGACACCCAGGACGGCACCGTCCGGGTGATCGACTTCATGCCCCCGCGCCACCTGCTCGGCACGCCCGACGTGCCGCAGATGATCCGGATCGTCGAGGGCCTGGCCGGCACCGTCCGGATGCGCTCGGCGGTGCGGATGCGCTTCAGCTACGGCCGGATCGTCCCCTGGGTGCACCGGATCGAGCACCCCGAGGTCGGCCAGCGCACCGTCGCCGTGGCCGGACCGGACTCGGTGTGGCTGGACGGCCGGGCCGAGACCTACGGGCGCGACCTGACCACGTACGCGGACTTCACCGTCACCGCGGGCGAGCGGATCGCCTTCGGCCTGACCTGGAAGGCGTCGCACGAACCGGCCCCGGCCCCGCCGGACGCCGAGGGCGCGCTCGCCTCCACCGAGCGGTTCTGGCGCGACTGGGTCGCGCAGTGCACCTACCAGGGCCCCTACCGGGAGGCCGTGGTCCGCTCGCTGATCACCCTCAAGGCGCTCACCTACGCCCCCACCGGCGGCATCGTCGCCGCCCCCACCACCTCGCTGCCCGAGGACCTCGGCGGCGAGCGCAACTGGGACTACCGCTACACCTGGCTGCGCGACGCCGCGATCACGCTCTCCTCGCTGCTGCGCACCGGCTACCGCGAGGAGGCCCGGGCCTGGCGCGAGTGGCTGCTGCGCGCGGTGGCCGGCGACCCGGAGAACCTGCAGATCATGTACGGCATCGCCGGGGAGCGCGAGCTCACCGAGTCCGAGCTCGACTGGCTGCCCGGCTACGAGGGCTCCCGCCCGGTCCGGGTCGGCAACGGCGCCGCCGGGCAGCTCCAGCTCGACGTGTACGGCGAGGTCGTCGAGGCGCTGCACCTGGCCACCATGTCCGGCCTGTCCCGGCACGACCACGCCCACCAGTTGCAACTGCGCCTGATCGAGTACCTGGAGGAGCACTGGCGCAACCCGGACGAGGGCATCTGGGAGGTCCGCGGGCCGCGCCGGCACTTCGTGCACTCCAAGGTGATGGCCTGGGTCGCCGTCGACCGCACCCTCAAGCTGCTGGCGCAGGCCGAGGATCCGCCCGCCGACCTGGTCGAGCGCTGGACGGCGCTGCGCGCCGAGATCCACGCCGACGTGTGCGCCCGCGGCTACGACCCGCAGCGCAACACCTTCACCCAGTACTACGGCGGCCAGGAGCTGGACGCCTCGCTGCTGCTGATCCCGCAGGTCGGCTTCCTGCCGCCGGACGACAAGCGGGTCATCGGCACCATCGAGGCGATCCAGCGCGAACTGTCCACCGAGGACGGCTTCGTGCTGCGCTACCCGACCCACGGCGACTTGGACGGCAGCAACTCCGTGAACGTGGACGGGCTCTCCGGGCACGAGGGGGCGTTCCTGGCCTGCTCGTTCTGGCTGGCCGACGACCTGGCGATGATCGGCCGGGTCGGCGAGGCCCGCGAGCTGTTCGAACGGCTGCTGGCGCTGCGCAACGACGTCGGCCTGCTGGCCGAGGAGTGGGACCCGCGGGCCCGCCGCCAGGTGGGCAACTTCCCGCAGGCGTTCAGCCACGTCCCGCTGATCGACACCGCGCTGCGGCTGACCGCGGCGGGCGGCCTCAACCTGTCCTCGGGCTGAGGCGGGCTCAGTTCGCCCGCTGCACCAGCTCGTCGTAGATGGACAGCACCTGGGCGACGGTCGCCGCCTCGTCCGGCCAGGTGCGGGCCTGGGCCCGGCCGGCGGCGGCCAGCGCGGCGCGGCGCTCCGGGTCGGCGAGCAGCCCGCGGACGGCCGAGCCGAGCGCCCGCGGGTCGGCGAACGGGACCAGCACGGCGGCGTCGCCGACCAGTTCGGGCACCCCGCCGACCGCGGTGGCCACCACCGGGACGCCGGCCCGCATCGCCTCCTGGGCGACCAGCGAACGGGCCTCCCAGCGGGAGGAGAGCACCACCAGGTCGGCGGCGGCCAGCAGGTCGGGGATGTCGGTGCGGTAGCCGAGCAGTTCGACGGGCAGCTGCTCCGCGGCGACCCGCTCGCGCAGGCCCGGCCGCTCGGGGCCGTCCCCGGCCAGCAGCACCCGCGGCGCCGGGGCGCCCGGCGCCGCGAACCGCGGCACCGCGTCGAGCAGCAGCCCGAAGCACTTCTGCGGGACGAGCCGGCCGATCGCCAGCACCACCGGGCGGCCGTCGTCCCCACCGGGCAGCGCCTTGCGGGCGGTCTCCCGGTCGAGGGTGCCGGGCGGCATCGGCGGGGCCGCGACCGGGCCCAGCCGGGCGTCGGTGGCGCCCAGTTCGCGGGCCCGGGCGACCAGGTCGGAGGAGGCGCCCAGGACCAGGTCGGCGGCCCGCACCACCCGGCGCTCCATCAGGCGCTGCAGGCGGCGGTCGAGCCCGGTGGTGAGCAGCGCGTGGTGCGAGGTGACCACCAGCGGGGTCTCCGGGCGGATGCCGGGGAAGCGCCCGGCGGTGCGCAGCGCCAGGTCGGAGAGCAGGCCGGCCCGCAGGCCGTGGGCGTGCACGACGTCGGCGCCGGTGAAGGCGCGGCGCAGCTCGCCGATCGCGGTGGCGTCGCTGCGGGCGCCGGAGGTCGGGGTGATGTCGACGGCGTGCAGCCGGGCGCCCGCCGCGGAGAACCCGAACAGCCGGTCGGTGCCCTCGGGGGCGCAGACCGTGACCGAGACGCCGTGCGCGACCAGCCCGCCGGTCAGGGACCGCACGTGGGCGCCGATGCCGCCGGTCGCGGCGGAGAGGACGAGCACCGCGTGCAACTGGGGGGCCGCGGCGGCCCGGGCGGCGGAATGGTCCACGTCTGTCTCGCTCCGACTCGTTGTCAGCTGGTGTCCGCTCGCCACGATGCCAGGTCGGTCCGCCTCTTGGACAGTCGGCACCGCCGCTGGCGCGTCGCCCGCGGCGGTGCCGGCCGCTTCCCCGGGTCAGCGGGCCCGGGCGGTGCGGGCGGCCTCCAGCAGCTCCTCCGCGTGGGCCCGGCCGAGCTCGGAGTCCTCCAACCCGGCGAGCATCCGGGACAGTTCGCGCACCCGCTCCTCGTCGTTGAGGGTCTTCACGCCGCTGCGGGTGACGGTGCCGTCGTTGGTCTTCTCCACCACCAGGTGCCGGTCCGCGAACGCGGCGACCTGCGGGAGGTGGGTGACCACCACGACCTGGGCGCTGCGGGCGAGTTTGGCCAGCCGGCGGCCGATCTCGACCGCCGCCTTGCCGCCGACGCCCGCGTCGACCTCGTCGAACAGGTAGGTGGGGACGGGGTCGGCGCCCGCGAACACCACCTCGACGGCCAGCATCACCCGCGACAGCTCGCCGCCGGAGGCGCCCTTGGCGATCGGGCGGGGCTGCGCGCCGGGGTGCGGGGCGAGCAGCACCTCGACCTCGTCGACGCCGTGCGGGCCGTAGGAGACGCTGCGGCCCTCCAGTTCGATGCCCGCCAGGTCGTCGAGCTGGCTGATCGCGAACGTCACCCGGGCGTGCGGCATGGCGAGTTCGGCGAGCTCGTCGGAGACCGCGGCGGCGAACTTGTCGGCGGCGGCGTGCCGGGCCTGCGAGACCTCGGCCGCCAGGTCGGCCAGCCGGGCCCGCAACTCGGTCTCCCGGGCGCCGAGTTCGTCGATCCGCTCGTCGTCGCCGTCCAGTTCCAGCAGCCGCACCGAACCGGTCTCGGCCCAGGCGGTCACCTCGGCCAGGGTGCCCTCCGCGCCCGCGTACTTGCGCACCAGGTGGGCCAGCACGCTGCGGCGCTCCTCGACGGCGGCCAGCCGGACCGGGTCGGCGTCCAGGTCGTCGGCGTACCCGGCGAGGTCGCCGGCCACGTCGGCCAGCAGGTAGCCGCACTCGCCGAGCCGGTCGGCCAGGGCCGCCAGGCGCTCGTCGTGGTGGCGCACCGCGTCGACGGCCCGGCGGGCCTGGGCGAGCAGGGTGCCCGCGTCCACCGCCTCCGGGTCGGCCGGGTCGCCCGCGAGGGCGGCGTGCGCGAGCGTCGCGGCGGAGGACAGCGCGTCGGCGTGGCCGAGCCGCTCGGCCTCCACGGCCAGCTCGGCGTCCTCCCCGGCGACCGGCTCGGCGGCGGCGACCTCCTCCAGGCCGAAGCGCAGCAGGTCCGCCTCCTGGGCCCGCTCCCGGGCCCGGGTGGTCAGCTCCTCCAGCGTCGCCGAGACCTGCCGCAGCTCCCGGTACACCTCCCGGTAGCGGGCCAGCGGCTCGGCGACGGCCTCGCCCGCGTACCGGTCCAGCGCGCCGCGCTGCCGGGACGGGCGCAGCAGCCGCTGCTGGTCGGTCTGGCCGTGCACCGCGATCAGGTCCTCGCCGAGCTCGGCGAGGAGGCCGACCGGCACCGAGCGGCCGCCGACGTGCGCCCGGGAGCGGCCCTCGGCCGAGACGGTGCGGCTGACCAGCAGCTCGCCGTCGTCCAGCTCCGCGCCCGCCTCCAGCGCCCGCGCCACCACCGGCGAAGCCGGGTCCAGCGTCAAGCGCCCCTCCACCACGGCCCGTTCGGAGCCGTTGCGCACCAGCGCCGGGTCGGCCCGGCCGCCGAGCAGCAGGCCCAGGCTGGTCACCACCATGGTCTTGCCCGCACCGGTCTCGCCCGTGACGGCGGTGAAGCCGGGGGCGAGCTCGACCACCGCATCGTCGATGACACCCAGATCCCGTATCCGCATCTCGTCCAACACGGAGACGACCTTACGAGGTTCCACCGTCGCTTTGCGACGACCGCCCCCGTTTCACCCCTGAGTGGCGGTGCGGGGGTGGGCGTTCAGGGGCTCGGGGAACGGCGGGCACGGGTCTGCGAGAGGTTCACTGCCGGAGCGCGCACCGGCTTCCGGTTCCGTTACCACACGCAGCAGCACGAACCCCCGATGGGCTCCGGCCGTCAGCAGCACGGACCCGCCGTTCCCCGGGCCCCTGATTCCGCTCCCCTACGCGGGGACGGTCAGGCGCGGCAGGAAGAACTGCACCAGCGGGCCGATGGCCAGCGCGTAGGCGATCGTCCCGATGCCGAAGGTGCCGCCGAGGGCGATGCCGGCGGTCAGGACGGTCAACTCGATGCAGGTGCGGATCAGCCGGACGGAACGGCCGGTGCGCCGGTGCAGGCCGGTCATCAGGCCGTCGCGGGGGCCGGGGCCGAGGCGGGCGCCGATGTACAGGCCGGAGGCGAGGGCGTTCAGGAGGATGCCGGTGGCGAGCAGCGGGACGCGGACGGCGAGGGCGTGCGGGTGCGGGACGGCGGAGAGGGTGGCGTCCATGGCGACGCCGAGGACCAGCACGTTGCCGACGGTGCCGATGCCGGGCTTCTGGCGCAGCGGGATCCACAGCAGCAGGACCAGCGCGCCGACCAGCGTCACCCAGGTGCCGACGCTGAGGCGGACGTGCCGGGCCAGGCCCTGGTGGAAGACGTCCCACGGGTTGCCGCCGAGCGAGGAGCGCAGCACCAGGCCCATCGAGACGCCGTACAGCACCAGGCCGACGGCGAGCTGGGCGAAGCGGCGGGGCAGTCCGGTGCGGAGCGGAGCGGTGGTCAGGGGCAGGGTGGCCGCCATCGGGTGGACCTCTTCTCGGTGTGGTGCTTGCCGTTCTCCGGCACTGCAGGCCACTATGGGGAGTCCAAAACGCGTCCCGAAAGGGCCAATCCGCACCAGGTGGACCGATCCGCGATGTCCGAGTGGCACAGCACGCTCACCCCGCACGCCCTCGCCCGGCAGCTGCCCGCCCCGGACGGCCGCCGCCCCGCCTACCGGGCGCTGGCCGCCCAGGTCTCCCGGCTGGTCGTCGACGGCCGCCTCCCGGTCGGCACCCGGCTGCCCGCCGAGCGCGAACTCGCCGCCGAGCTGAACCTCTCCCGCACCACCGTCGCCGCCGCGTACGAGGCGCTGCGCGCGGACGGCTACCTGCGCTCGCGGCGCGGCGCCGGCTCCTGGACGGCCCTGCCGGCGGGCACCGCCCCGCCCGGCGACGCGCTGCACCCGGTCTCCCCCGAGCAGGGGGCCGTCCTCGACCTGGGCCTGGCCGCGCCCACCGCCCCCGAGCAGCTGGCCGAGGCCGCCGCGCACGCCCTCGCCCAGCTGCCCGCGTACGCCGGCGGGCACGGCAACTACCCGACCGGGCTGCCGGTGCTGCGCGAGGCCGTCGCCCGCCGCTACACCGAGCGCGGCCTGCCCACCGGCCCCGAGCAGGTGCTGGTCACCACCGGGGCGATGAGCGCCCTGCACCTGGCCCACCAGGCGCTGCTGTCGCGCGGCGACCGGGTCGCCGTCGAGGCGCCCAGCTACGCCAACACGCTGCGCGCCCTGGAGAAGGCCGGCGCCCGCCTGGTGCCCGTCCCGCTGGCCGAGGACGCGGCCGGCCGCACCGGCTGGGACCTGGCGCAGTGGCAGCGGGTGCTGCGCGGCGCCGCCCCCCGGCTGGCCTCGGTCATCCCCGACTTCCAGAACCCCACCGGTGCGCTGGTCGACGAGGAGCAGCGCCGCGCCCTGCTGGCCCACGCCCGGGCGGCCGGCACCACCGTGATCGCCGACGAGACCTGCGCCGAGCTCGGCTGGGGCGTCGCGGAGCGCGACCTGCCCCGGCCGCTGGCCGCGCTCGACCGGGACGCCCAGGTGATCACCGTCGGCTCGGCCGGGAAGATCCTCTGGCCCGGCCTGCGGATCGGCTGGCTGCGCGCCCAGCCGTCCCTGGTCCGGCGGCTGGCCGCCGACCGGGCGCTGTACGACCTGGGCACGCCCGTCCTGGAGCAGCTGATCGCGGCCCGGCTGCTGGCCGAGCACCTGCCCGCCGTCCGGGCCGACCGGCACGCGCGGCTGCGGGCCACCGCCGGGGCGTTCGCCCGCGAGCTGCCCCGGCACTTCCCCGGCTGGCGCTTCACCCTGCCCTCCGGCGGCCTCGCCCTGTGGGCCGCCACCCCCGGCCTGCCGGCCGGCGCCCTGGCCCGGGCGGGCGAGCGGACCGGGGTCCGGATCGCCTCCGGCGCCCGCTTCGGCATCGACGGCGCCTTCGAGGAGCACCTGCGGCTGCCGCTGACCCTGCCCGCCGCCCGCGTCCCCGAGGCCCTGCGCCGGATCGCCGAGGCCGCCGAACTGTCCCGCACCGAGCGCCTCGCGGGCGAGGACCCGGTGCCCGCCGCGCTCTGAGCGGACGTCAACCCCCGTCCGGGGCCGCCCCGTCCGGCCGGCGGCCGCGCCCCGGCGTCAGCAGTTGTCCGAGCGCCCGCGCCACCCCGTCACCGGCAGCGCGAACTTGGCCACCAGCCGGTCCGTGAACGGGGCCCGGTGCAGCCGGGCCAGCCGCACCGGGGTCTTGCCCCGGCGGACCTCCACCCGGGCGCCGGCCGGGAGTTCGGCCGAGCGGCGGCCGTCGCACCACAGCACCCCGTGCTGGGTCTTCGGCTGCACCTCCACCGCCAGCACCGAGTCCGGCGAGGTCACCAGCGGGCGGGCGAACAGCGCGTGCGCGCTGATCGGCACCATCAGCAGCGCCTCCACCTCCGGCCACACCACCGGGCCGCCGCCGGAGAACGCGTACGCGGTGGAGCCGGTCGGCGTGGACAGCACCACCCCGTCGCAGCCGAAGTTCGACACCGGGCGGCCGTCCACCTCGGTGACCACCTCCAGCAGTCGCTCCCGGGACGCCTTCTCCACCGAGGCCTCGTTCAGCGCCCAGTCCTCGTGCAGCACGTCACCGTTGGTGCGCACCAGCACGTCGATGGTCATCCGCTCCTCGACCTCGTAGTCGGCGGCCACCACCCGCTCCACCACCGTCGCCAGGTCGTCGCGTTCCGCCTCGGCGAGGAACCCGACCCGGCCCAGGTTGATCCCGAGCATCGGCAGCCCCGACTCGCGGGCCAGTTCGGCGCCGCGCAGCAGCGTGCCGTCCCCGCCCGCGACCAGGATCAGCTCGCAGCCGTCCGCCGCGCCCTGCCCGCCGGGCACCAGCTCCACCCCGTCCGGCAGGTCCAGGCCCACCGCCTCCGCCTCCAGCAGCCGGATCCGGATCCCCGCCCGCAGCAGGCCGTCCACCAGGCCCTCCACGCTGCGCAGGGCCGCCTCCCGGCCGGTGTGCGCGATCAGGAAGACCGTACGACGATCGCTCATTCCCCGCTGCCCTCTCCCTACGCCCGCCGGGCCACCACGGCCCGGCCACGACCTGCCAGTCTGCGCAACGCCCGGACGCCTGCCAAGTACCCTACTGGGGCCCCTCGGCCACGGCCCGGTCCGCCGCCGCCGGATCCAGCGGCTCCGCGTCGCGGCGCAGCCACAGGAAGTACTCCACGTTGCCCGACGGCCCCGGCAGCGGCGACGCCGCCACCGCCCGCACGCCCAGCCCGGACTCCCACGCCTGCCCGGCGACCTGCCGGATCGTCTCGGCCCGCAGCTGCGGCGAACGCACCACCCCGCCCGAGCCCAGGCGGTCCTTGCCGATCTCGAACTGCGGCTTCACCATCAGCACCAGGTCCGCCTCCGGCGCGGCGCAGCGGGCCAGCGCGGGCAGCACCAGGCCCAGTGAGATGAACGACAGGTCGCCCACCACCAGGTCCACCGGCTCGCCGCCGATCAGCTCCGGGGTCAGCTCTCGCACGTTGGTGCGGTCCATCACCGTCACCCGGGCGTCGCTCTGCAGCGACCAGGCCAGCTGCCCGTAGCCGACGTCCACCGCCAGCACGTGCGCGGCGCCCGCGCGCAGCAGCACGTCGGTGAACCCGCCGGTGGAGGCGCCCGCGTCCAGCGCCCGGCGGCCCTCGACCACCAGGCCCTGCGGCCCGAACGCCGCGAACGCGCCCGCCAGCTTGTGGCCGCCGCGCGAGACGTAGTCCGGGTCCGCGTCGTCCTTGGCGACCACCACCGCCGCCGCGGTCTCCACCTGCGTCGCGGGCTTCGTCGCCACCGTCCCGCCCACCGTCACCCGGCCCGCCGCGATCAGCTCGCTCGCGTGCTCCCGCGAACGGGCCAGCTTGCGGCGCACCAGCTCCGCGTCCAGACGGCGTCGTGCCACTGCCACTGCTACGTCAGCTCCCACATCGGACGGTCCCTACCCGCGGTCCAGCGCCGCGAGGGTCGCGGCGAGCCGCGCATGGACATCTTCGTACACCCCGACCCACTGCTCCGCCCCCGCCCCGTCCGGCTCCCCCAGCCGGGCCAGCACCCCGTCCACCTCGGGGACGCCCGTACGGACGACGTCCTCACTCACCGCCGTCACCCGCCCGCGGCGCGGCACCGGGCTCGGCGGACGCGCGCTTCGCGGCGGCCTTGCGGGCCGGGGCCTTCTCCGCGGGGGCCTCACCGGCCGGAGCCCGCCCGGCGGGGGCCTGCTGCGCCGGAGCCTGCTCGGTCGCCGCCTGCTTCGCCGGGGTCTTCTTCGCCGGGGCCTTCTTCGCGGGGGCCTTCTTCGCGGGCGGCCGCCCGCTCGCGGACGCCACCACCGCCGCGCCCTCGGCGGGCGAGAGCGGCCCCGACTCCCCCGTCGCCGGCTTCCTCGCGGGCGCCCTCTTCGCGCCGGCCTTCTTCGCGGGCAGCGGCGCGCCCGGCACCGCGTCCGCGAGCGCCCCGGCCGCCGCCTCCCCCGCGGGCGGCCGCACGACGGGCTCCTCCGCCGCCGCCCGCTTCGCCGGGGCCTTCTTCGCGGCCGCCTTCTTCGCCACCGTCCGCGGCGTCACGGCCGGTTCCCCGCCCGCCGGGGCGGCCGCCTTGCGCGGCACCGAGCGCTTCGCCGCCGCCTGCTTGGCCGCCGCGCCCTTCCGGGCCGCCGCCTTGCGGGCCGGAGCCCGCCGCGGGCCCGCCGGGGCGCCGCCGTCCGCCGGGCCGCCGTCCACCGGGCCGCCGTCCGCCGCGCGGGCGTCCGCCGGAGCCCGGCGCGCCGCGGCCTTCTTCACGCCCGACGCCGAACCGGCCGCCTGCTTGCGGGCGGCCGCCTTGCGCGCCGTCGCCTTCCGGCCCCTGGCCACCGCCGCGCCCTCCCCGTCCGCCGCCTCCGCCGGGGCGACCGGGGCGGCCTCCGGCTCCGCGTCCCAGCCCGCGTCGAACAGGCCCTGGGCCCGTGCCGCCGGACGGACCACCGGCTCCTCGTCCACCGGCTCCTGCGCCGCCGTCCCGCCGGCCTCCGGCTCCTCCTCCACCTCCCGCAGCTTCGACTCCAGGAAGCTCAGCACCACGCCGACCCTCACCACCTGGTCCCCGACCTTCTCGAAGACCCGCTCCACCTCGCCCCGGGCCACCCCGGCCACCAGGTCGACCCCGGCCCGGCCGGCCGTCACCACCTCCCCGGCGAGCACCCGCAACTGCTCGACCCCGGGCGGGAGTTCACCGCCCTGCTGGAGCAGCCCGCCGGCCGTGTCCAGCACCCGGCGGCCGGCCTCCTCGACCAGCTCGCCCGCCACCACCAGCACGCCCCGCACACCCCGCACCGCGTCCTGCAGCATCCGTCCGCCTCCTCTGCGCACCGACTGCCCACACCGGACCGCCCGCACCGACGCTACCCGTTCCCGGCCGCCGCCGTGCGGTGCTGCGCTAGCGTGGAGCGCCGGACGACCACCGAGGGAGCGAGCGCAGATGGCCACCACCGAGGAGTGCCGCACCGCCCTGGAGCAGCTCAGCCGCAACCTGGCGGCCGCCGGCGGCGACATCCGCAAGGCCGCCGCCCTCGACCGCTCCCTGAGCTGCCACCTCACCGACCTCGACCTGACCTTCACCGGCCGGCTCGCCGACGGGCGGCTGACCGGCATCACCGACGCCCCCGGCCCGCCCGCCACCAAGGCCGACATCAGGCTCACCACCACCGGCGACGACCTGGTGGCCCTGGTCGACGGCCGGCTGTCCTTCCCGACCGCCTGGGCCACCGGCCGCCTCAAGCTCGACGCGGGCTTCCGCGACCTGCTGCGCCTGCGCACCCTGCTCTGAGCCCACCGCGCCACTCAGCAGGACCGCGTCGGCAGCCCCGCGACCGGATCGTCGTCCTTCGGCAGCGGCTCGACCGCCACCTCCCCGCCCCGGCGCACCCGGGCGACCGGGTCGCCGGTCAACTGCCCGTCCGAGAGCACCAGGTAGTACGTGCGCGGCTCGCCGTCCACCCGCACCCCGGCGACCCGCACCACCTCCAGCGCCGCGCCCCCGCACTCGACGCCGACCAGGTCCTCCCCGTCCGCGTCGACCAGCAGCAGCCAGCCGTCGCCGCTCGGGTCGCTGACGGTGTACCCGAGCGACGGCTGCTCCCGGTGCGGGTGGTACTCCGTGTCGACGCAGTCCGTCGACCGCCCGGTCCGCTCCGCCACGCCCAGGCACCACGTCCCGTCGGTGCGCGTCCAGGTGAGGTAGCCGGTCTTCTCCCCGTAGTGGGCGACCGAGAGGGTGCCCGAACGGGTGTCCACCGCCTGCTCGACCTGCGCCAGCATCGCCGCGGCGTGCTCCCGGGCCGGCTTCCCGAACACCGACGAGCCGTCGACCGCCGCCACCGGCGCCGAACCCGCCGCGGGCGTGCCGCCCCCCGGGGACGAGTGCACCGCCCCGGACGGGCGCACCGCCGCCGGCGGCCCGTCCGAGGTGCAGCCGACCCCGCCAGCCAGCAGCACGCCGCACCCCGCGGCCACCGCCGCGGCCCTCCCCCGAAAACCCCGCACCGCGTCCCCCGACCCCCCGTGCCCAGTCGGACGCACCGTACACCGAGCATCCGACGCCCCGGTCAGCCGGGAGCGGCCCCCGGCCCCGGCGGCAGCACCGCCTCCTGCCCCCGCAGCACGTCGGTGCCCGCCGTGCCGTCGTCCCGAACCACCTCGACCACCAGCGGGCCCGCCGGGACGGGCCCGCCCGCCAGCAGGTAGTACCGGCGCGCGCCGCCCGCCAGCAGGTCGACGTCCATCGCGAACAGGCGCGGCCGCTCCGGCCCGCCGGACACGCCCGTCACCCGCTCCCGGTCCGTGACGACCAGCAGCTCCCAGCGGTCCCCGGCCACCCAGCCGGCGGCGACCCGCGCCAGCCGGCCCGCCACCGGCGGCTCGGAGCCGGGGGCCCGGCAGCTGCTCGGCCCCTTGGCGCGCGACCCCAGGCAGCGCTCGCCGTCCGCCGACCACCAGGCGAACAGCGGATCGCCGTCCAGCTCACCGACCCGGAGCGGCGGCCCCGGCACCGCCGACCGCTCCCCCGCCGGCGCCGGACGGCCGTCCGATCCGCACGCCAGCAGCACCAGCAGCACCGCACCCCCGGCCGCCGCCGACACCCGGCCCCGCCCACTGCGCACGGCTCCCCCTCCCCGGAATCCGACGGGCGCACCGTACCCCGAGCGCCTGACGGTGCGTCAGTACGCCTGCCGGGGGGGGCACCCCGGCCGTCAGGCCGCCGCGGGCAGGCCCGCCAGGGCCTTCGCCGACTCCGGCGCCGCGCCGTTCGCGTCCGCCCAGGTCCAGGCCGCCGCGCACAGCGCCCGCAGCGCGTCGATCCGGCCGCCCGCGCCGTCCAGCACCAGCACGCCGCCGTCCGCGCCCGCCGTCCAGCCGCCGCAGCCGAACCGGCCGCCGCCCAGCGCCGCCACCTCGGGCTGCGGCTCCAGCAGGCCCCGCAGGTCCTGCGCCAGGTACGTCGGACGGTGCCGCACCGGGGCGGCGAGCACCTGCTCCGGGGTGGCGATGCCGGTGAACACCAGCAGCGAGTCCACCCCGCCGTTGAACGCGCCCTCGATGTCGGTGTCCAGCCGGTCGCCGACCACCAGCGGACGCTTCGCGCCCGTCCGCAGCACCGTCTCCCGGTGCATCGGCGGCAGCGGCTTGCCCGCCACCTCCGGCTCCACGCCGGTCGCCGCCCGCACCGCCGCCACCAGCGTTCCGTTGCCCGGGGCGATGCCGCGCGCGGTCGGGATCGACAGGTCCGTGTTCGAGGCCACCCACGGCAGCCCGCGGCCCACCGCGTACGAGGCCTCCGCCAGGTCCGCCCAGCCCACCGACGGGTCGTAGCCCTGCACCACCGCCGCCGGGTCGTCCTCCAGCGAGCGCACCGGCACCAGCCCGCGCTCCTCCAGCGCCTCCAGCAGGCCCGCCCCGCCGATCACCAGCACCCGCGACCCGGCCGGCACCTTCTCCGACACCAGCCGCGCCGCCGCCTGCGCCGAGTTGATCACGTCCGCCGGGTCGGCCGGCACGCCCAGCTCGGTCAGGTGCTCCGCCACCACCCGCGGCGGCCGCGACGCGTTGTTGGTGACGTACGCCAGCCGCATCCCGGCCGCCCGGGCCCGGTCCAGCGACTCCACCGCGTGCCCGATCGCGTGCGGCCCGGCGTACACCACGCCGTCCAGGTCCAGCAGCGCCGTGTCGTACGCCTCCGTCAGCGCCTCCGCGCTGGCCCCCGGCACGCTCCGCACCGCCGCGGCGTTCTCCGTCATCGCTGCTCCACCCTCGTCACCTCGAACCGAACCGAACACCCGCCACCCTATGGCGCGGCCGGGTCCTCCGGCGGAGCCAGGTACCCGGGCGCCCCCGGCAGCAGCGGGCCGTACGCCCCCGCCCGGGCCGCCAGCGTCGCCCGGGTCTGCCGCAGCGCCGCCTGGTAGTGCCGGTTGCCGGGCTGCATCGCCACCGCCAGCGCCAGGTGCTCCGCCGAGGTCTCGAAGTCGCCCAGCCGGGCCGCCGACACCCCCCACCCGAACTGCGCGTAGTCGTCCGACGGGTCGGCCTCCGCCACCGCCCGGAAGCTCGCCAGCGCCTGCCCGTACTGCCCCGCGTCGAACTGCGCCCGGGCCAGCGCCTCCCGGATCGACCCCGAGCCCGGCTCCGCCTCCGCCGCCCGCGCCAGCAGCTGCACCGCCGCCGCCGGGTGCTTCTCCTCCAGCAGCCGCACCCCGCGCCGGTACCAGTCGTACACCCCGCCGCCGGGCACCCCGCCGCCGTTGCCGTTGCCGTCCCCGTGCTCCAGCTGTCCCATCCGCGCCTACCCCGCTTCCCGCTCATCCCGCTCGCCCAGCCCTTGATCCGGACGTCCGCCTTCGTCGCGATCTCCCAACAAGGACTACCCGGCTAACATGCCCAGAATGAGCGCCCCTCGTGCCGAAACCGGCAACGAGCCCTCGGGCGGCCCCGGAGACCCCGGGCACGTCGCCACCGCAGGGCTGTCCCTGTCCCCGTTCCGCGGCCTGCGCTACGACCCGCACCGGGTCGGCGACCTGGCCGCGGTCACCTCCCCGCCGTACGACGTGGTCGACCCCGGACGGCGCCTGGACCTGGAGACCGCCGACCCGCACAACATCGTCCGGCTGATCCTCCCCCGCCCCGAACCCGAGGACGCCGGCGACCGCCCCGACCGCGACACCCGCTACCGGCACGCCGCCCGGCTGCTCCGCGACTGGCGCCGGCAGGGCGTCCTGACCGCCGACCCGCACCCCGCCCTGTACGTCTACGAGCAGCGCACCCCCTCCGGCACCCTCCAGCGCGGCCTGATCGGCGCCCTCGCCGTCAGCGGCCCCGAGGCGGGCGTCGTCCTCCCGCACGAGGACGTCATGCCCAAGCCGGTCGCCGACCGGGTCGGCCTGATGCGCACCACCCGCGCCAACCTCGAACCGCTGCTGCTCACCTACCGCGGCCACGGCCGCGCCGCCGAGGTCGTCGAGCGCACCGCCGGCACCGGACCGCTGCTCGCCACCACCACCAGCGACGGCACCCGCCACCGTCTGTGGGCCGTCACCGACCCCGCCGACCTGGCCGCCGTCACCCGCGACCTGGCCACCTGCCGCGCCCTGATCGCCGACGGCCACCACCGCTGGGAGATGTACCTGCGGCTGCAGCGCGAGCACCGCCACCTGCCCCGCAGCCCGTGGGACCGCGGCCTGGTCCTGCTGGTCGACACCGACCGCTACCCGCTGCGGGTCCGCGCCATCCACCGCGTCCTGCAGCGCCTCCCGCTCGACGCCGCGCTCACCGCCCTCGACCCCGCCGCCTGGCGGCTCACCGCCCTGCCCGGCACCCTCCCCGACGCCCTGCACGCCCTCGCCGAGGCGCACCGCTCCCCCGGCAACTCCTTCGTCCTCACCGCCGGCGACGGCCGTTTCCACCTGCTCACCGGCCCTGACGAGGCCACCCTCGCCGCCGCCGTCCGCACCGACCGCCCCGAGGAGTGGCGCCGCCTGGACGCCACCGTCCTGCACGCCGTCCTGCTCGACCGCACCTGGCACGTCCCCGACAGCCCCGAGCACATCGGCTACCTGCACTCCGCCGAGGCCGCCGTCCGCGAGGCCGCCCGCACCGGCGGCACCGCCGTCCTGCTGCACCCCGTCGAGGAGCGCGTGGTGCGCCGGCTCGCCGAGCAGGGCGTCACCATGCCCCGCAAGTCGACCTCCTTCGGCCCCAAACCGGCCACCGGGCTGGTCCTGCGCTCCCTCGAACTCGGCTGACCCGCCCCGCCGGGGGCGCGGGCCGCGGTCAGCCCGCCGCGGGCTCCTGCGGGCGGTCCGCGGCCTCCCGGGTGGCGGCCCAGCTCGCGAGCAGGCGCAGGGCCTGTTCGGAGGGGGAGCCGGGTTCGGCGGTGTAGACGGTGAGGGCCAGGCCGGGCGCGGCGGTCAGCTCCATGCCCTCGTAGGCGAGGGTGAGGTCGCCCACCACCGGGTGGTGGAAGCGCTTGGTGCCGGTGCCGTGGTGGCGGACGTCGTGGGCGCCCCAGCGGGTGCGGAACTCGTCGCTGCGGGTGGAGAGTTCACCGACCAGGTCGTGCAGGTCCTTGTCGTGCGGGTCGCGGCCGGCCTCGGTGCGCAGCATCGCGACGGTGATGTCGGCGGCCCGCTCCCAGTCCGGGTAGAAGCTCCGGGATCCGGGGTCGAGGAACTGGTAGCGGGCGAGGTTGCCGCGGTGGCCCGGGTCGTCGTACACCCCGGCGTAGAAGCCGCGGGCGAGCTGGTTGGCGGCGAGCAGGTCCATCCGGCCGTTGCGGACGAACGCGGGCCCGCCGGTGACGGCGTCCAGCGTCCACTGCAGGGCGGGGTGCGCCGTCCACGGCCGGGCGGCCCGGCGGCGCGGGCGGGCGAGCGCGTCGGAGCCGTCGGCGGCCCGGGCGAGGTTCAGCAGGTGGGCGCGTTCGGCGTCGTCGAGCTGCAGGGCCCGGGCGAGGGCCTCCAGGACGGCGGGCGAGGCGCCGGCCAGGTTGCCGCGCTCCAGCTTGGCGTAGTACTCGACGCTCAGGTCCGCGAGCGCGGCGACCTCGCTGCGGCGCAGGCCGGGCACCCGGCGGCGGGGGCCGGCGGGCATGCCCGCCCGCTCGGGGGTGATCTTCGCGCGCCGCGAGGTGAGGAACTCGCGGACCTCCTGGCTGTTGTCCACGCCTCCGACGGTACGGGTCGGCGGGCCCGGGAGGGGTGCACCCGCGGTACACCCCTCACCGGTGACTCGCTGCCGGGTCCGGGAGCGGGTTCCCTGGATCACGTGGCGCCCCGCGACCCGCGGTCCGCCACCCCCTCCCCTCCCGGAACGCGAAGGAAGCCCTCTGATGCGCGGCGCAGTGATCCACGCCCCCGGCGACGTCCGGTTCGAGACCCTGGACGACCCGAAGGTCCTCCACCCCACCGACGCGGTCATCCGCACCGCCGTGACCTGCGTGTGCGGCTCCGACCTGTGGCCCTACCGGGGCGCGGAGCCGATCGGCGACCCGCACCCGATGGGCCACGAGTACGTCGGCTTCGTCGAGGAGGTCGGCTCCGCGGTCACCGGCCTGCGACCGGGCCAGTTCGTGGTCGGCTCGTTCGCCACCTCCGACAACACCTGCCCGAACTGCCTGAACGGCTTCCAGTCGAACTGCCTGCACCGCGAGTTCATGTCCACCTGCCAGGCCGAGTACGTGCGCGTCCCCAACGCCGCCGGCACCCTGGTCGCCCTCGACGAGGTGCCGGACGAGTCGCTCTGGCCGGGCCTGCTGGCGAACTCGGACGTGATGGGCACCGGCTGGTGGGCCGCCGACGCCGCCCGGGTCCGCCCCGGCTCCACCGCCGTCGTCGTCGGGGACGGCGCGGTCGGCCTGTGCGCGGTGATCGCCGCCAAGGAGCTGGGCGCCGAGCGGATCATCGCGATGTCCCGCCACGCGTCCCGGCAGGAGCTCGCCCGGGCCTTCGGCGCCACCGACGTCGTCGCCGAGCGCGGCGAGGACGGCGTCGCCCGGATCAAGGAGCTGACCGGCGGCATCGGCGCCGACAGCGTCCTGGAGTGCGTCGGCACCGCCCAGTCCATGGCCCAGGCCCTGCACTCCGCCCGCCCCGGCGGCAGCGTCGGCTTCGTCGGCGTCCCGCACGGCGTCACCGTGGACGGCCAGGAGCTGTTCTTCTCCCACGTCGGCCTGCGCGGCGGCCCCGCCCCCGTCCGCCGCTACCTGCCCGACCTGATCGAGCGCGTCCTGTCCGGCCGGATCGACCCCGGCCGGGTCTTCGACCTCGCCCTGCCCCTCGACCGGGTCGCCGAGGGCTACCGGGCGATGGACGAACGCCGCGCGATCAAGACCCTCCTCACCCCCTGACCGCCGCGCACCCGCCCCCGGAGCCCCCGAAGGAGACCGCACCCATGGAATTCGTCCAGCCCCGGCCCACCGACAAGGCCCCCGGCGACTGGTTCACCGGCGACGTCTGGTGGGACGTCATCGCCGCCGGCCGGGCCCCCTCCCGCCTGCGCGCCAACCTGGTCCGCTTCGCCCCCGGCGCCCGTACCCACTGGCACGCCCACGCCGTCGGCCAGACCCTCCACGTCGTCTCCGGCACCGCCCTGATCGGCACCCGGGACGGCACCCTCTTCGAGGCCCGCCCCGGCGAGACGGTCAGCTGCCCGCCCGGGGAGGAGCACTGGCACGGCGCCGCCCCCGACCGCTTCATGGAACACGTCGCCCTGTGGGAGACCACCGACGACGGCACCCCCGAGACCACCTGGGCGGAGCCCGTCACCGACGAGCAGTACGGCGGCCCGCGCACCCGCCGCCCGTAGCGCGCCGCACCCCGACCCGGAACGCGGGAGGGCCCCTCCGCCGCACTGGCGGAGGGGCCCTCCCGCGTCACTTCCTACCGGCGCGCGTCAGCCCTGCTTCGGCTGCTCCTGCTCCTTGAACGAGTCCTCGTCGTAGTCCTCGTCGATCTCCAGGTCGTCCTCGTCGTAGAACTCCTCGACGTCCTCTTCGTCCTCGAAGATCATCCGGTCGTCGCCGACGTCGTCCTTGTCGATCTGACGGCGCACCGGCTCCACGGCCTCCGCGCCCTCGTCCTCGACCTCGGCGTCCTCGTCCAGCGCGTCGGTGAACTCCACGCCGTCGATCTCCGCCAGCCGCTCGGCCGCGTTGGTCGAGCCGTCCGTGTCCGCCTCCACGGCCTTCACGAACCACTCCCGGGCCTCGTCCGCCCGACCCGCCGCGATCAGCGCGTCCGCGTACCCGTAGCGCAGCCGCGCCGTCCAGGGGTGGATCGCCGAGGACGCCAGCTCGGGGCTCTGCAGCGTCACCACGGCGGCGTCGAACTGCTCCAGGTCGGCCCGGGCACCCGCCGCGACCAGCCGCATCTCGACCTGACCGGCCTTGTCCAGCTGCTTCACCTCGGGCTCGCCGGCCATCGCCAGCGCCCGCTCCGGCCGGCCCAGACCGCGCTCGCAGTCCGCCATCACCGGCCACAGGTCGACCCGCCCGGTCATCCGCTTCGCCGCCCGGAACTCGGTCAGCGCCTCGGAGTACCGCTGCGTCATGTACGAGGCGAACCCGGCCGCCTCGCGCACGCTCGCCACCCGCGACGCCAGCCGCAGCGCGACCCGCGAGTAGTTGTAGGCCTCCTCCGGCTCGCTGTCGAGCAGCCGCGCCACCATCACCAGGTTGCGCGCCACGTCGTCCGCCAGCGTCTTCGGCAGGCTCTTCAGGTCCTGCTTGACGTCCGCGTCGATCTCGAAGCCGGTCACGTCGTCCGGGATCGGCAGCCGCTTCACCGGCTCCTGACGCCGCTCGTCGTACCCGCCGCGGTCACCGCGGTCGTACCCGCCCCCGCGCGGCCGGTCGTCCCGCCCGCCCCGGAAGCCACCACGGTCGCCCCGGTCGTCCCGCCCACCGCGGTAGCCGCCCCGGTCGTCACGGCGCTCGAACCCGCCACTGCGCTGCGGACGGTCGTCCCGGCCCCGGAACCCGCCGCCCTGCGGACGGTCGTCCCGGTTGCCCCGGTAGCCACCACCCTGCGGACGGTCGTCGCGGCGCTCGAAGCCGCCACTGCGCTGCGGACGGTCGTCGCGGTCACGCCCGTACGACGGGCGGTCCTCGCGCGGACGGAACCCACCACGGTCGCCACCCTGCGGACGGTCGTCCCGGTTGCCCCGGTAGCCACCACCCTGCGGACGGTCGTCACGGCGCTCGAAGCCACCACTGCGCTGCGGCCGGTCGTCGAACGAACGCTCCTCACGCGGACGGTAGCCACCACCCTGCGGACGGTCGTCACGGCCCCGGAACCCGCCACCCTGCGGACGGTCATCCCGGTTGCCCCGGTAACCACCCCGGTCGTCCCGACGCTCGAACCCACCCTGCGGGCGGTCCTCGCGCGGACGGAACCCACCACGGTCGCCGCCCTGCGGACGGTCGTCCCGGTTGCCCCGGTAGCCACCACCCTGCGGACGGTCGTCGCGGCGCTCGAAGCCGCCACTGCGCTGCGGACGGTCGTCGCGGTCACGCCCGTACGACGGACGGTCCTCGCGCGGACGGAACCCACCACGGTCGCCACCCTGCGGACGGTCGTCCCGGTTGCCCCGGTAGCCACCACCCTGCGGACGGTCATCCCGGCGCTCGAAGCCACCACTGCGCTGCGGCCGGTCGTCGAACGAACGCTCCTCACGCGGACGGTAGCCACCACCCTGCGGACGGTCGTCCCGACCCCGGAACCCGCCACCCTGCGGACGGTCATCCCGGTTGCCCCGGTAACCACCGCCCTGCGGACGGTCGTCCCGGTTGCCCCGGTAACCACCGCCCTGCGGACGGTCGTCCCGACGGAAGCCACCGCGGTCCCCGCCCTGCGGGCGGTCGTCACGCGAGCGGTAACCGCCGCCGCCGCCACCGCCGTACGACGGACGGTCCTCGCGCGGACGGTAGCCACCGCCACCGCCGCCCTGCGGACGGTCGTCACGGTTGCCGCGGTACCCACCGCCGCCACCGCCGCCGTACGACGGGCGGTCGTCACGCGAGCGGAAGCCCCCGCGGTCGCCGCCGCGGTCACCGCGGTCGTCACGACCCCGGTAGCCGCCGCCTTCGCCACGGTCGTCACGACGAGGGCCACGGTCGTTCGACCAGCCCCCGCTCGACCTGGGCTCGTACCCCCGGCCGCCGTCGTTACGGCGCTCGGGCCGGTCCTGGGGCGGGTTCGACATGCTGGTGACTCCTGTCTGCACACTGCGAGTTCGAGAGGCGCCACTGCCGTTCCACGACACCAGCGCGAGATCCGGACACCTCCAGCCCCACCGGGGTCCGGAACGTCCGCCTTGTCCATTGTCCGGCATCCGGCAGGACACCGCGTCCGGGTGACCCCGTCGCACCGTCCGCCGGCCGTACGGATGTCCGGTTGATGCCCAACAAAAAAGGCCGAGGCCCCAGCGAATCGCTGGGGCCTCGGCCTATTGAAGAATTGTTCGGCGGCGTCCTACTCTCCCACAGGGTCCCCCCTGCAGTACCATCGGCGCTGTGAGGCTTAGCTTCCGGGTTCGGAATGTAACCGGGCG
>NZ_JBSGET010000049.1:0-50025 GCF_053603035.1 Kitasatospora sp. NPDC004272
CCGCTCCGCGTGTCCGCACCCGGGCTCCGCCCGGGTGGGCCCGGCGCTCCACGCTCGGGCCGGCCGCTCCGCTTCGCTCCGACGGCCCCGGCGGCCGAGGCTCGATCAACTCGCTGACCTGGGTTTTTGGCTGACCTCACAACAGGCTGACTAGGGGGAGGGGTGGGCGTCGGGGGCACGTGCGGGTCGGTGTCGGCTCCGGTTCGAGTGGTCTAGACCGTGGTCCAGACCACTGTTTCGACTCCGGCGGGGCGGGATGCGCTACCCTGGGAGGGTGGGCAACGGGACGAGTGTATCAGTAGGTGCCTGTCGGGTGAACCTGCCGGATCGGGGGTCCGGACCGGGCAGTTTGAGGATTCCCCGGTTTTTGTCGGGCCTGGCTGCTAGGGTTCTGAAAGTGGCTCAGATGTGGGCTCGATTCCGTCCGTCGCTGCCTCTCGGCCCGGCCGGTGAATGTATCAAAGGCGCATCGTCTGTAGTTCCTGTCAGATCCCGGGTCCGGCCTGGGGAATTCGAGGGGAGAACCTTTCTGTGAGCGTGGAGACTTTCCAGGTACCGGACCTGCCGCAGGAGCCGGGAAAGGTGCCGCTGTTCGCGCACCAGGTGGAGGCGGTGGAGGCGATCGTGCGGGGCCTGACGCTCCGTCCGGGGCAGAGCGCGCCGAACGGGCTGCGGGTGACCGCACAGATGGCCACCGGCTCCGGCAAGACCTTCGTCGCGGCGGCCGCGGCCCAGAAGCTGGCGGCGCTCGGCGTGGTCCTGGTCGTGGTGCCCACGCTCGACCTGGCCCTGCAGACGCTGCGGGAGTGGCGGCGGGGCGGCCGGGCCGGGGAGATGCACATGGTGTGCTCGCTGGCCCGCCGGGAGCTGCCGCTGAGCGTGATGGCGAGCACCAGCGGGCGGCAGATCGCGGCGTGGATCGCGCAGGCTGCCCGCGAGCGCCGGCCTTTGACGCTGCTGGCGACCTACGCCTCGGTGGGTGCGGTCGAGGATGCCTACGAGTACGCCGCCGATCGGGGCCGGCTGCTGCCCCCGCTGGACCTGATGGTCTGCGACGAGGCGCACCGCTCCTCCGGGCACATCGAGAAGTCCTGGGCCGTGGTACACGACAACGGCGCCATCCCGGCTCTCCGCAGGTGCTACATGACGGCGACTCCGCGCGTGTGGGCCCCGCCGAAGGCCGGGGTTCGGCAGCGCGAGGGGGCCGAGCAGCCTCTCCCTGAGGAGATGGCCTGCTCCATGGACGACCAGAGCATCTACGGGCCGCAGGTGGTCTCCCTGGGCCTGGCCGAGGCCATCGACCGCAAGCTCCTCGCCCCGTTCGAGGTCGTGGTCCTGGAGCTGCGGCACCCGGGCGCGGACCCGGCGGCGGCGAAGAAGCAGCCGGTGCCGTGGGGGCCGGGGGTCGGCGAGGACGAGAGCGGGGAGGAGGACCAGGTGCCGGCCGAGCAGATCGCCGCGATCCAGGCCGCCCTGGCGAAGGTGATCGTGGAGAGGAAGCTGCGGCGCACCATCACCTTCCACAACCGCACGATCGAGGCGCGCTATTTCTCCGAGACGCTGAACCAGACCGTGGACCGGCTGCACGCTGAAAACCCTGCCAAGTATCCGGAGGAGTTTTGGGCGCAGTGGCTTTCCGGTGAGCACGAGGTGGATTTCCGCAAGGAGATTATCCGGGACTTCGGGACCGCCGAGGAGGACGAGGGGCTGGAGCACGCCGTCCTGTCGAACTGCAAGGTGGTCGGCGAGGGTGTCGATATCCCGAATGCAGACGCGGTGCTTCTCCAGGGCCGGGGCAGCATGGTCGATATCGTCCAGGCCATCGGCCGGGCCCTGCGTATCAAGCCGGGCGAGGGAAAGACGGCGAGCCTGATCGTACCGGTCTTCCTCAAGCCGGGCGAGGAACCCGGGGACATTCTCGAATCGGACTCCTACGGCCCGCTCGTCAAGATCCTCAGTGCCATCCGGTCGCACGACGCCCGGGTGGTCGAGGCCCTGGCCGTGCCCCAGAAGTCCGGCAAGCGCACCACCGGGCGCAGCGCTGAGGCGCAGATGGCACCGGGTGAGGGCGAGGGCGACGGGTCGGCGGCGGGCGGGTTCTCGCTGCCGGTGCGGTTCCAGAGCAAGGTGGACGAGAACGTGCTCGCCTTGTTCATCCAGGCGCGGGTGCTGACGGGTGAGAACCAGCTCTGGCGCGAGGGTCTGGGGCACGCGCGGCGGTGGCACGCGGAGAACGGAAATCTGGACGTCCCGTATTCCGCGCGGGTCGGCGAGAACGGAACCTTCCGGCTCGGTGAATGGCTCACCCAGCGCCGGGTCGAATTCGCGAACGGCGAACTGGCGCGACACCGTATCAAGATGCTGGACGACCTGGGCATGATCTGGTCCGTCTCCGACGCGCGCTTCGATACCGGCCTGGACTGGGCGCGGCTGTGGGCGAAGGAGCACGGCGGAAGCCTGGCGGCGCCCGCGCGGGCGTCCATCGGCGGGTACGCGATCGGCGGCTGGCTGGCCGGCCTTCGGGCCGCGGCCGAGGTCCCCGAGGGCGAACCCGGCGCACTCGCCCCCGAGCGCAAGGCCGCGCTCGAGGAGATCGACCCCTGGTGGTGCCCGCGCTGGCCCATCACCTGGCAGCGCTCGTACGCGACCGCGCGCCAGTGGTGGCTGGAGTCGGACGGCCGCGTCGACTGGGCCGGCCTTTCGGTGGAGACCGTCTTCGAGGGCGAGCCGCTGGGCCGGTGGGTGTGGGCGCAGCGGGCGGGCTTGGCCGAGCTCGACCAGGAGCAGCAGGACCTGCTGGCGGCGATCGGCATCGAGGAGGACCAGGAGCTGGCGGCCGCGCGGGCGGCGGCCGCGGCGAAGCCGAAGGTGTCACGCACCGACCGGTTCGCCGCCGGGCTGGCGGCGCTGGCGGCCTTCGTCGAGCGCGAGGGGCACGTCCGGGTGCCGCGCCCGCACAAGGAAGGGGACGTCGCGCTCGGGGCCTGGCTGAACAACCAGAAGGCCCGCCGGAGCAAGCTCGCCCCGGAGCAGCTCGCGCAGCTGGAGGCCCTCGGCGTGGCCTGGTAGGCCGAGGGCTTCGGCAGCCGGGCTGCCGGGGCTTCGGGGGAGCACCGGAGGCCGTCACCCGCGGGTGGCGGCCTCTTCGTCTTGTACGCCTGGCCGGGGCGGGGTTCTGAGAGCATCGACGTCGCGGGAGCGGACGGCGGAGGGAGCGTGGCCGGGGTGGGCAGGTTCAGCCAGGCCGGGGTGGTGCTGGGCCCGGTGGGCGGGCGGGCGGCGGCGTTGTGCCGCTTCGCCGGGCTCCCGGGCGCCACAGGCAGCGCGGTGACGGTGGCGGTGGTGGAGCGGGCGGTGGAGCTCGCGGAGCGCCTGGCCGGGGTGGCGGAGGTCGGGGAGCTGATGGAGCTGTGGTCGCTCGGCCATGTGTGGGGCCATCCCGTCTACGACAACGTCACCCTGCCCGAGCTGCCGGAGCCGTGCATGGTCTTGGCCGGGCAGTTGCAGGAGCTGGTGGAGGAGTTGGAGCCGCAAGAGCTGCGGGAGGTGGGGTCCGCGCTCGGCATCGACCACCTGGTGGTGGTCGTGGCGCTGGAGATGGTGGAGGAGAACAACAGCAGTCCGCTGCCGTTGCGGGTCCAGTCGCTGGCCGAGGCGGAGCGGGATCGCCAGTCGGAGGAGGACCGGGTCGGGGACCTGGCCGACGTCCTGCTGCTGGAGGCGCCGGAGCACTGGCCGGCACCGCAGCGCGCGGCGGTGGTGCTGGTGCTGGTGTGGGAGCTCGCGGCTCTCGTCGCCCAACTCGCCCAGCTGTCCGTCCTCCCGGCCACACCGCGCAGGGCCTTGCTGTGGCAGGACCCGGACGGTGAGCACGCCTGCACGAGCGCCCTGGTGCCGGGCACCGACGTGTGGGTGTGGGCCCGGACCGAGGTGAACTGGTACGAGAGCCGGCCGCTGTGGCACCGGTCCGGGGTGCCGGCACCGGTGCGGTTGCGGTGGTCGTCCGGCTGGACCGGCGGGGACGGCGGTCGCCTGTGGTGCCAGGGCGGACACGCGGCCAGTGTCGCGGCTGCGCGGTGGAACGCCGAGCAGGTCGCCCAGGCGCTGCTGGCCGACCCCGAGCGCGCCGTCGCCGCCCTCACCGTCTAGCGCTGGCCCTCGCCTTGTCCGCCGGGTGCCGCGACCAGACGCGGGTTCAGGTGGTGCTGCGGCGCAGTTCCTGAACCGCGCTGAGGTCGAGTTCGGCGGTGAGCTGGAGCGCCGGGGCCAGCTCCAACGGGGCCTTGAAGGTGTGGCAGAGCATCTCGGCGGCCGCGTTCAGCGTGTCCGGCAGGCTGGAGCCGAAGGCGGCGTCGGCGACCTGCGGCAGGACGGCGGTGTAGGTTCCGTCGGACCAGGTGACGCGGACGGTGAAGTCCATCATCTTGAACAGCTGCCAGTCGTTGGTGCGCAGCATCTCGATCTGGCCGTCCTGGGGCTGCTTGGCGTTCTCCTCCCGGGGTGCGAGCCACTGCTCCACCTGGGAGATGCTTTCCAGCAGTACCGCCTCGTCTCCGAGGTAGTCGAAGCAGTGGAAGCCGCCCTCTTCGTCGACGCTGATGTTCAGCAGGGAGCTGCCGAGGACGCCCAGGCTCCACAGCGCTTCGCCGTCGTTCACGACGTCGAAGTGCCAGCCGGTCCGGCCGTGCAGCAGGTCGCCGAGGTCGCGCCACTCGCCCAGCCGCTCGTGTCCTCCGCCGTACCGTTCGCAGACGTTGTCGTAGTCGCTGTTGGAGAAGCCCACTCGGACCTCGGTGTAGGGGCGCATCTGCTCATCGTAGGCTCCGCGCGGAGCGGTCCCGGCCCTGTTCGGCCTCCGCCGTACCGAAGCCTTCTCCGGGGTGCGGCCGGGCCCCTACGGTGGCGTCGTGATGATCTCCAGCGCACCGATCGTGCTCGCCGTCGGCTCGGGCGGCACCAGCAGTTCCTCTCCCGCCTGGGTGCCCTACGTCAGCGTCTGCGGCCTGGTCGTCAGCCTGGTCGTGGCCGCCGTCGGAGTGTGGACCTTCGCGCACAACCGCCGCCGGAACCTGCGGGCGGACGAGGAGGTGTACGCGGTGAAGGTGGCGGCCTGGACCGGCGAGGACACCGGGCAGGGGCCGGGGCGCCTGTACCGCTTCAACTCCCTGGTGGTGCACAACGGGTCGGACCAGCCGATCTACAACGTGACGTTGGTGTGGCGGGCCGTCGAGCCGGGCGAGCTGGCCGGGGAGACCGATCTGCAGAACATCTACGTCGGCCTGGTCCCGCCCGGGGAGGACCGGGTGTTCAAGCTGGAAGCGGACTCGCAGCCGGAGATCGGGCAACGGCCCGTCACCGTGGCCTTCCAGGACGCTCGGGGGCAGTACTGGGAGCGTGACGAGACTGGTCAGCTGCACCGCGGCAAGGACAAGGTGAAGCCCACCCTGATCGCCCCCAGGGCAGTGCGCGGTCCGGACGGCTCGATCAACCCCGTCGCGCAACGCAACTGACCGCCCTACCCCGTCGGCGGCCCCGTTCCGGCCCCACCGTCAGACCGTCTCGTCGGGCTTGTAGTGCCGGTGGTCGGCGAGGCGCTCGTTCCTGCGGGCGGTGCCTACGCAGGTGGCGAACAGCCTCCACCCGTCGCGGCAGTCGACCGTCATCCCGTACCGGAACCCCGGCGGGGTGGGCCGGGTGCTGTAGCGCTCGGCGCGGACGAAGGTGTCCTTCTCCGGGCTGGCGGCCAACGCGGCCAGCAGGGCCTGCTCGATCTCGGCGACCGCGGCCTTCCCGCCGCCGGGCAGATCGGGTGCCGGCTGCTCGGCCAGGTGCTCGCCGTCGGCGGCGGCCGCGGCGGTGTTGGACGCGCCGGTGATCGTCCAGTAGACGGTGCCGGCGTCCTTCGCGGTGACCGCCAGGCCGTACGGGCGGGCGGGCCAGGGCTCGGCCGCCTCGATGCCGGGCACGGCGGTGGGAAGCAGGCTGATCAGGGTGGTCTGCAGTTCAAGGGGGGTCACTTCGGGAGGGTATCCGCGGGCCGTCGGGGGCACGGCGGGCGGGGTGCGTGTCCGGGACGGGTTCACCGGGGCGGCCCTCGGCGGCCAACGCGCGGGCCCGTCGGGGCGGGCCGGGCGGGCTGGGAGAGGATCGGTGTGGTGCGCGCCGCCACCCATTGCCTGCGGCGCGCACCACACCGACCGGCGGCGCCGGTCAGCTCTCCGCGCCGGCGGGCGGGGCCTGCCGCTGCTGGCGCAGCGCCCGGCTGGTACGGGCGGCCAGGCGCGGGTCGGCAAGGACACGGGCGATGACGTCTTCGTCGGCCAGGTCGACCTGCTGGACGGGCAGCGGCGCGCAGATGGACTCCAGCTCGGCCAGCGTCCTGGCGGAGGCGGCGTACTCGTAGTCGTTCTCGTCCTGGTCGCCGATCGCGGCGGTCAGCGCGTCGTACGCGGTGCGCAGGTGGACGGCGACCTCGGCCATGGCCGGGCGGTCCTCGGGGTGGGCCAGGTCCGCGTTCTTGACGGTGGGGAGGTAGACCTGGCGCAGCGCCTCGATGGCCCTGGCCAGGTTCTCCAGGGGCTCGCCGTAGGAGTCGCTGTCCTGGGCTTCCAGGGGGGTCAGCTCGGTGACCGGCCGTCCGTCCGCGTCCTGGGGGTACTGGCCGTCGACGCCCAGCTCCTGGAGGCCGACGAGAACCGCGGCTCCGCTGGCCGCGCTGCCCAGGTGGCGGGAGACGTCGCGCAGAAGGAGTTTCTTGCGGCGCAGCGTCGCGGCCCGGTCCTTCGAGGAGGTGCCGGTCCGCTCCTCCTCCGCTGCCAGGGCGCCGAGTTCGCGGCCCAGCAGCCGGTATGCGGCCACCAGCGCCGCACCGGCCTCCCGGGCCGCTGACAGCCCCTGCCCCGTCTCCGTCTCGGCCGTGGTGGCCTGCTTGCCGGACATGCCGGTCTCCTTCCCGCACCGCCTGCTGGCGGCCTCTCAGCCCTCTGCCGCCGGAGCGGCAGCAGGAGCAGCGCTGCGGCACTCCTCGTCTCCACTCCCGGAGACGGTGCCGCCGGTTCAACGAGGCAGGGCGGGGCGGGACACGGAATCGGGCGGCGCGGCCGGCGAATCCGCTACGCGGTGTCGCCCTCCCAGTCCCAGCGGAGCGGGTCACCGGGGCGCGGCTCGTAGTGGGCCCGGCCGCCCGGACCGTAGTGGCCCTGATTGGTGATCAGCGCGGCCCCGCACTCCAGCATGTCGGTGTCCCAGCCGGTGACGTCGACCAGTTGGCCGTCCAGCGGGCCGCCGACCAGTTCGCGGTACTCGTGTCCCGGTTCGGGGCCGGGGTCCTCGCCGGGCTCGGTGCCGTAGACCCGGCCGCGCAGCAGTTGCTCGTCGTGCTCGTCCATCAAGCCAGCGTGGCACCGTCGGCCGACAGCGCGCAGGCGATCAGCGCCAGCAGAAGGTGGCGTCCGTCATCGCGGGCAGCAGCACCGGGGCGTCGGCCGCGGGCGGGGCCTGGGTGGTGACGGCGACGGCCAGGTGCTCGCCGACGTCCGGGTAGAGGTGTGCTCCGAGCAGGTCGGGCTGGCCCAGCCAGAGCACTTCGGTGGTGTCCTCCGCGTCGAGCTCGACCAGGGCGACGTCCTCGGCGAGCGCCTCCGGCAGGTGGACGACGTGGACCAGGTGGCGGCGCCGGAACAGCCGGCCGTCTGCCGGGCGGGTGGTGGCCTGGTACTGCTCGAACCGCGGGACCGGGTCGACGTCGGCGGCGGCCAGGTCCAGGCCGAGCTCCTCCCGGATCTCGCGGCGCAGCGCGTCGGCCGGCTGCTCGCCGCCCGCGAGCAGGCCGCCGGGCAGCGAGTGCTGGACGCCGCCGAGGCGGTGACGGCGGATCACGCACACCCGGCCGCCGGGGTCGACCAGCAGCGCGCACACCCGCACCGGGACGGTGTCCCCGGTCACCGCGGCTCAGTCCTGGTCGGGTCGGCCGAGGCTCCAGCCGGAGACGGCGGCGAGGGGGCCGCGCCAGTAGGGCAGGGTGTGGCGGGCGCGGCCGTCCCGAACGGTGACATCGCGCAGGTGCAGGTGCCGGCGGTCCGGGACCTGACGCTTGCCCTCGTCGGCCTTGTCCTCGATCCGGCCGGCGGCGGCGCGGATCGCGCGGGTCAGGTCGCGGTCGTCGACCTCCCGCACGAACTGCTGCTCCCACTTGGCGGGGGAGATGATGGTGCCGGTGACCAGGCCGCCGGGCACCACGAGCGTGACCTCCAGGTCCTCGGCCTCGATGTCCTCGTGCGCGGCACCCAAGCGCAGCAGCTCCAAGTACGGGTCGGGGTAGTGGTCACGGTCTCCGGTGAGCACCCGAAAAACGGCCTGCGCCGCGTCCCTGAACGCCATCTACCGCCCCTGCCGGTCCAGTTGGGCCCTGCGGGCCCGGTGCCACCGTTATACCCGCGCTGGAGCGCCTTCTGCGGCCTCTTCGCATACCACGTCGGCCTCATTCCGGCGATGCTTCGGCCCTGCTGGCGCTGAGCGCTTTCGGGGTCTGGCATTGTGGTCCCGTCCGAGTACCCGCCTGGGGAAGCCAACGGAGGTTTTCAGTGTCCCCTGCCTTGCAATCCGCCACCGACGTCGCGAATCAGCCCGCGCGCGTGATCATCGTCATTCAGCAGAAGGGCGGATCGGGGAAGTCGACCATAACGGTCAACCTGGCCGCCTGCATGGGCCGCAGTGCCGCGCTCCTGTCCGGGCCGGTGGACCCCGACGAGGATTCCCCGGTGGTGGCCGCCGGTATCGACCCGCAGGGCTCGCTGGAGCGCTGGGCGGACCGGGTGGCGCAGGACAAGCTCCCGTTCGACTACGTGGTGACGCGCGGTCGGCTCGGCATCCTGCCGGAGCTCAAGAAGGACCCGAAGCGTAAGCGCGTCCTGCTCGACACCCCGGGCTTCATCGAGGTGGACCCGGACAAGGGGTGGGGCGACGACCCGCTCGGTGACGGACGGGTGGCCGACGCTCTGCGCGAGGCCCTGGAGCTCGCGGACTTCGCAATCGTCCCCATCACTCCGGAGTGGCTGTCCTGGGAGCCGGTGGAGTTCACGATCGAACGCATCCTCAAGCCCCGCGGCATCAAGTTCATCGTGGTGATCAATCTGCACGACCCGCGCGACGGCGAGGCCCAGCTCGAAAAGGTCAAGAACTGGATCGACGAACGGGGCTACCCGCGGATGCCCGATCCGATCCGCAAGTACAAGGTCCACTCGAACGCTGCAGAGAAGGGCGAAGTCGTGACCGAGTACAAGGACAGCGGCATCGCGCTGCGCGCCCGGGAGGACTTCATGACTCTGGCTCTCTGCGTCGAGCAGGCCCTCTGATGGGGCGGCGGGTGGATGCAGGCGGGGCAACAGCGGGGCGTCCGGAGTCGGTGGTGGAGCTGGCGCTGCGCCTGCCGGAGCCGGCCAGCCCGATCGCGACCACGCCGGTGCTGATCCAGGCCGAGGAGGAGATGCTCGCCCGGTGCGAGGCCGCGGTCGACGCGCTGGCCCTCTCCTTCTGGCTGGCGGGGAAGGCGTTGCAGGTGATCCGGGACGGTCGCCTGTACCGAGCCGGGTTCGACACGTTCGAGGACTACACGCTCGCCCGTTGGAAGATGCAGCGCAACTACGCGAACAAGTTGATCCGGACGTGGCGGATCGCAGAAGCCGTGTTCGATTCTAATTCGAACGCTCTGGTTCCAAATGGAACCACGCTCGCAGCCAAGAAGCTGCACGAGGAGCAGGTCGCCGCGCTGCGCCGGGAGATCAACCAGGCGATGGTCTGGGAACTCGTCCCGGTTGCCGAGAAGCACGGCCCGGAGAAGGCGGCGGGCATCTTGGGCATGGTGGTCGAGGTGAACGGGAAGCCGACAGCGGCCCTGGTGAAACGGGCGGTGACCGCACTGCCCGCCGGAGAGACGTTCGAGGAGAAGGCGGCGCGGGCCGCAGTCCGGGAAGCACTGGCCAAGCCGGCCTCTGCGTCGACGCCTCGCACGCCGCGCCCCCGTCGCGCCCCGGCAGCCGCACCAGCGCCTTCGGAGGCGACCATCGCCTGGGACGACCCGGCCGCGGTTCACGCGGTGCTGCGCGAACGGATGAGCGCCGAAGGTCGCGCGGATCTGGCGGCGCTGCTGATTGAGGAGATCGGGGCGGTGCCGGCACCCGCATAGAAGCCCCCGGAACACGACGAAGGCCCCCACCCCGAGCGGGGTGGGGGCCTTCGTCGTGTCGGCATGTCAGGCGGCGGTGATGAGGGCGGCGGCGGCAAGCGCGACCAGGGCGGCGATGGAGGTGTCGGACGCCCACCGCAGGAGCAGCATCTTGCGGTCGCAGATGGCGGAGAGGTCGCCCAGGCGGTGCAGGCGGCGGTCCGGGCGGAGGGCGGCGCGCAGCTCGTCGTGGGTGAGGCCGGACCAGTAGGCGGGGGAGGAACGGTCGGGGTCGCCGACGGGGCGGACTTCGCGGCGGGGGCGGACGACGAGGACGGCGAGGATCGTGGCGACCAGGAGCAGCGCGGCGGCCGGGGCGATGACGGCGAGTCGGGCGCCCTGGGACTGGGCGAGGATGGCGACGGCGGCGGCGAGGACGCCGTCCAGGCCGAGCAGGACGCCGACCTTCTGGTCGGTGCGGGAGACGTCGGCCGCGGTGTGGGTGAGCGCCTCGCCCAGGTTCCGGTCGAAGCGCTCGGTGTCGGTGTCGGTGGTGTCGGTCTCGGTGGTCACGGGCGTTCTCCCGGGGTGGCGGGGTCGGTGGTGAGGGCCATGCGGTGGAGGGCGGTGGCGAGGGCCTCGCTCCAGTCGCCGGTGAAGGTGACGGCGCGGTCGTCGATGTAGCAGGCCGCGCCGAGCTTCTTGTTGGTGACCAGCACGGTGCCGCGGGTGGTCCAGTGCGAGCGCTCGGGGTCGTCATCGACCTCGGCGTCGAAGCCGTGGCCGGCCAGCCAGGCGGCGATGTTGGGGTGGTGCTCGCGCGAGCGGGCCGTGACGACGAAGACCGCGCGCAGCTCGAGGAGTTCGCGCAGGGCCTCCAGCGCGCCGGGGATCGGCTCGCCGTAGATGCGGCCGTCCTGCCATCCCTGGTCGTGCAGTACCAGGGTGAGGTCGAAATCGACGCCGACGGCCTGGGTGGCGGCGGACCCGGTGCGAAACGGAACGATGGTGCCGGACAAGGTGAGTGTGCCTCCGTCAGTGGGAGTGGATGGTGGCCGGGCTGAGGGCCCGCCGGGCTCGGAAGGCCGGCGGGCCCGGGGTACTACCTGCTGCGCGGGGTGTGCCGGGCGGTGACGAGGGCCAGGGCTGCGGCGGCCGCGTCGTGGAGGGTCTCGCAGACCGGCACCGAGTAGCGGCGGGCGACGTAGACCAGGTACCTGTTGCGCTCCGGGTTCGGGCAGTCGGGGGGCGCGCCGAGGACGGCCCTGCCGGTGGCAACGTCCAAGCCGAACTCCACATTGGTGGTGAAGCCCGGCAGCACGGCCAGGTCGCGGGGGATCCAGAACAGGATCGCGTCTGCGCCGGCGCGGGCCTCGGTCTCCCAGTCGACCTGGTCCTCGTAGCGGTCGGCCCGGGTGCCGTTGCGGGACTCCGGGCTGAGGACGGTCAGCGGCCGGGTGCCGGTCCACTGGGCGCTGAGCGCGGCGGTGGCGGCAGGCCGCCAGGACGGCACCGGGGCGCTCTTGTCGGGGGTGGGCCCGGCGAGGAACACGGACGGGCCACCCGCGGGCAGGGGTTCGCGGGCCATGACGAGTCGGACGGTCACCGGCTCTCTCCGCTCTGGGCGGCGCGGGCGGCGTGCTGGGGGGTCCAGGGCAGCGGGAGGCCGTCGTCGGCGCGCCGGGGGACCAGGTGGACGTGGAGGTGGAACACCGTCTGGGTGGCGTCGGCGCCCTTGGACGTGATGAGGTTCGCGGCCGGGTGCTCGGCCAGGAGCTCGGCCGCGCGGCGCATCACCGTGGCGGTGACGTCCGGGTCGGTGCCGGCGTCGGCGACGTGCTCGCGCGGGATGACGAGCAGGTGGCCGTCGTTCACGCCGCCGCTGCGCGGCCGGATGGCGATGGCGTCCGGCCAGGCCCGGACGAGCTGGGCGGGGGTGGTGCCGTCGGCGAGGGCGCAGAACGGGCAGTCGGGTCGGTTCACGGTCGGGTGTTCTCCGGAAGGGTCGGCCGGGGCCGGACCGCGTGCGGCGGTCCGGCCCCGGGTGGTGATGGGTGGTCAGGGGCGGTGTGCCCGGCGGGCCCCGTCGCGTACGCCGTCGATGCGGTGGGCCTGGCGGGAGAGCCGGGCGGCGACGTCGGCCAGGCGGTCGGCGTCGTGGGGGCGGGCGGGTCCGCGGTGCAGGTCGTCCCGGTAGCGCCGGGCGTCGGCCAGGAGCTGGTCCAGGTCGAGGAGGTGCGCCTGCAGCTCGCGGTCGACCTCGGGGTCCGGGTCGCGGTAGCGGTCGCTCTGGTCGGTCACTCGGTGGTCCTGGTGGGGTCGGGCGACCAGGCGCCGGTGGGGTCGTCGCCCCAGTCCTCCGGGTCCTGGTCGACGGTGATCTTCCGGCGGCCGGGGCGCAGCCGGGCGAAGAGGGTGCGCAGCGCGGCGGCCAGGGGGCGGCGCTCGGTGGGGTAGGTCACCGGCGGCGGGTGCCGGCCGGGGCGGCGGGCAGGGCGAGGAGGGCGGCGGCGGGCAGGGCGGCGCCGGTGGAGGCGTTGGCGACGGCGGTGATGAGGCCCGCGACGGTGAGCGGTTCGGCGTCCAGGTCGATGTTGGAGGCGGTGACGTTGGTGGCGTCCACGCGCAGGCCGAGGACGGTGGCGCGGGTGCCGAGCAGGTGGGCCTGGCCGTTGTTGACGACCAGGCCGCCGGCGGCCTCGCTGGAGACCTTGACGGTGGTGGAGCCGCTCTCGTCGCTGATCGTCAGGATGCGCGGGTAACTCTGGTTGGAGGCGTGGGTGATGACGCCGTGGACGGCGACGAGCGACTCGGAGGGGGCGGCGGCCAGGCGGTTCACGTTGTCCATGGGGTGGTTGTCCTTCCGGTGGGTGGTGCTCGGTTGGTGGGGCTGCGGCCGAATTCGACCGGGCAGCCGCGCCGAGTCCCGGCAGCGCCCGCCCGGGTGGGCGGGTGTCCGGGGCCGGCGGCGGCGGTCCGCTCGCGGATCAGGTGGCGACGGCGCTGCGGGCGAGGGCGAGGAGCTGCTCCAGCTCGGCCAGGGCGAGGCCGTCGGCACACTCCAGACAGCAGCCCAAGGACTTCGGGAAGCAGTGCTCACCGACCACCAGGCACAGCGGGCAGGTGCGGCGGGCGAGCATCATGCGCTGGTGGGCGGCCCAACGGGCGGGGGTCATCGGCCGCACCGGCAGCGCCAGCGAGCGGCGGTACAAGTACCCGAACCGCAGACCGTTGCGGCAGACCACCTGTGCGGCCGACTCCTGCCCGCCGATCCGCAGGCCGATCGCGCGCAGCTGGCGACGGGTCATCAGGTCCGGCGTGGGGGCCCACCGCCAGGGATAGGTCGGCAGGCCGCCGTGGTGCTCGCCCGTCGGATCGAGGTCTATCGCGCGCACCGGGCCCCCTCTCAGCGGGGCCGGGGAAGGCCGGCCCGGGGCGCGGCGACGGCGGCGGTGGTGAGGACGTCGACCGCGTCGAATCCCTCGGCGAGCAACTGCTCGGCGGTGGGCAGGTGGCGGTGCTGGTCGGCGACGACGTCGGCCGGCACCACGCGGGCCCGGTTGGAGTTGCGGCGCAGCGCGACGGGCAGCGGCACCTGGAACAGCACCGCGAGGGTGGGGCGGCGCCAGTAGCGGGCGCGGGCGAGCAGGTGGGCGCGGACGTGCTGCTGGAGTGCGGTGGAGTCGACGATCGTGAGCAGGCGGCGGGCGAGGCGGGCGTCCAGGAGGAGTTCCTGCACCTGGACGGCGGTGGTGGTGGCGGACTGGTCGGCGGCGGAGTCGGTGGCCATCGCCCGGTAGGAGTCCAGCGACAGGCGGGCGGTGGCGGGCCAGCGGCGGCAGTAGGTGGTCTTGCCCGCGCCGGCGGTGCCGACGAGGACGATGAGCGGGGCGGAGCCGGGGACGGTGTGCACGGTGGTCCTCTCGAAGCGTGGCGGGGGTGGCGGCGGGCAGGCCCGGGGTGTGGTCACCCGGGCCTGGCGCAGCGTCAGGAGTTGAGCCGGACGGGCATGATCACGTACCGGTAGGGCTGCGCCGCGATGTCGTCGTCCGCGGCGCCGGTGCGGGCGGTGAGGGCGGCGGGCTTGAGGTGGTCGCCGACGTGCAGGACGACCTCGGCCGCGCCCGTCGCCTTGATGCCGTCGGCGAGGTAGCCGGGGTTGAACGCGATCGTGTAGTCGTCGGTGACGTCGCCGTCGGTGTGGATCTCGATGCGGTCGGAGCCGTGGGCGTCGTCGCCGCTGCCGGCCTCGATGCGCAGCAGGCCGCGGTCGACGGTGAGCCGCACGGGGGTGTTGTCGCGGGCGACCAGGGCGACGCGCTGGACGGCGGCGAGGAGTTCGGCGGCCGGGGCGGTGATGGTGCCGGACACCTGCGGGAGCATGCCGACGTTGCCGGGGAACTGGCCGTCGATCATGCGGGCGGAGAAGGTGGAGCCGCAGGAGGACCAGCCCCAGCGCTCGCCGTCGCTGTGCAGGGTCAGCGGGCGGTCGGAGCCGTAGGCGCGGGCCAGGTCCGCGAACACCTTCGCCGGGACCTGCGCCTCCAGCGGGGCGGCCGGGCTCTCCGTCTTCTTCCGGCCCTTGGCCGCGGGGGCGGGGGCGGGCTGGACGGTGAGGCGGCGGAAGCCGATCCGGTACCGGTCGGTGGCGATCATCTTGAGCTGGTCGCCGTCCAGGGTGACGCGGACGCAGGTCAGCACGGGCAGGGCCTCCTCGGTGCTGGCCGCGAGGGCGACCTGGGCGACGGCCTCGGCCCACTCCTCGCCGCCGACGGTGGCCACGGCCGGGGGCAGGCCCGGCAGCGACGGGTACTCGTCGACCGGCAGCAGCGGCAGGTCGAAGCGGGAGTAGCGGCAGGTGAGGGTCAGCCGGCTGCCGTCGGCTTCGAGGTCGACGTCGGCGCCCCTGGGCAGGCGGCCGCAGATGTCGGCGAGGAGGCGGCCGGGGACGAGGATGCGGCCGTCGTCGGCGATCTCGGCGTGGACGCGGTCGGTGGCGTAGAGCTCGTAGTCGCTGGCGGACAGGTGCAGGCCGTCGGCGGCGGTCTCCAGCAGCAGGCCGGCCATCACGGGGACGGTCGGCTTGGCGGCGACGGCGCGGACGGTGTGGGTGACGGCGGCGGTCAGGTGCTGGACGGAGATGCGGGCCTTCACGATCGGGTCCTCTCGGGGGCGGTGGTGCGCGATGATGGGCGGCGGCGGTCTCCGGGGTGCTTCCTTCATCCCGGGGACCGCCGCCTGCGTTTGGGCGCTCGGTTACACAGCGCGAGCGACGGGCTTGAGCGCGGGCTCGTCCTTCTCGACCTCGGTGCGCACGCGCTGGCAGGTCGAGCGCGTCTGCTCGGGCGTGCCGCTCAGCAGGCCCCGCTCGGTGAGCGCGGCGTGGATCTCGGCGGCCAGCGGGCGGCGGTCGAGAGCGTCGTACAGTGCGCGGACGCACGCCTTGCGGGCGTACATGAGCGCGGCGTCGCTCATCGGCGTCTCCTGGTGAGCGCCGCCGGTGTTGGCGGGCGCGGCCGGGAGCGCGCGGTGAGCGTCGGTGGTCCCGCCACCTGCGGCGATCTCGCGCTCACGTGAGCGCTCGGACGCGGCGGGCTGGGTGGGCAGCATCAGGCCGTGAGCGGCGGGCAGCGGCTGGCCGCCGTACGGCGGGCGCGGGGCGGGGTCGTGGTGAGCGCTCGCGGGGGCGGCGGTGGGCGCGCTCGCGGACGGCGCGGGCGCGGCCGGGGCGGCGTGAGCGTCCTTGCCGTGGTCCATGAGCTCGTGGACGCGCCAGATCGCGATGGGCACGACCATCGCGAGCGGGATCGCCAGGCCCCACTGGATCTTCCACTCTCCGTGAGCGTCCTGGGCGACGCCGAGGAGGTGGAGGTCGGTCAGGATCGAGGCGACCTGGCACAGCATCATCAGCCCGAGGGCGATGCGGGTCTCCTTCTGCATCTTGCTGCGGGTCGCGGCGATCACCCAGCCGTCCAGGCAGACGGCCAGGAGCCACGCCAGCCCGGTGTTCATCCCGGCGACGACCGCGAGCTGGTGCTCGCGGGTGCTGGTGAACGCGATGCCGGCCCACAGGACGGCGCGGGTCAGCAGCCACGGGATCCGGCCCAGGTACCAGCGGCGGAACCGGCGCAGGTAGCTGGTCTCCCGCTTGGCGAGGGCCGCCTCCAGGCGCTCGTGCTGCTCGTTGAGCTCGGCGACCTGGGCTTCGGCCTCGGCGACCTGCGCGAGCGCCTGGGCGACGACCTGGTCCGCGTCGCGGCGGGCGGTGTTGCGGATTCGCTCGGCGTCGGCCTCGGCCTTGCCCCGCGCCGAACTGGCCCTGCGCAGCTCGTCGCTGACGGCCTGGCGGGCCTCGTCGATCGCGGCCTGGGCGCTCTCGCGCAGCCGCTGGACGGCCTGCTCGCCGCGTTCGCGCAGCTCGGCGGCCTGCCGGGCGCCCTCCTCGCGCAGGTCCGCGGCCTCCGCCTCCGCGTCCTCCCGCAGGCGGCGGGCGTCGGCGTCGGCGTCCTCGCGGACGGTGTCGGCCTCGGCGCGGGCGGCCTCGGTGACGCGCCCGGCGGTCGCCTCGGCCTCGGTGCGCAGCTCGGCGGCCTCGGCCTCGGCGGTGGTGAGGATCTCCCGGGCGCTCTCGGCGGCCCGGGTGCGGATCGCCGCGGCCTCGGTGACCGCCTCGGACAGGGTCCGGTCGGCGGCCGTAGCGGCCTCGCGCTGCACGGTGGCGGCCAGCTCCCGCACGCCGGTCAGGTCGCGGTCGGCCTGGGCGCGGTCGTCGGCGGCCTGCTGGCGGGTGCGCTCCAGCCGGTGCTGGGCGTCGCCGAGCTGCTCCTGGACGGCGGCGAGGTCGTCGGCGGCCCGGCGGCGCTGCGCCTCGGCGTCGCGGCCGGCCTTGGCGAGGAGGTCGGCGGCCTGGTCCTGGGCGGCGAAGACGATGGACTCCTGCCGCAGCCGGGCCTTCTCCTCGCCGTCGGCGATGATCCGGGCGACGTCGCGTTCGGCCTGTTCGCGCAGGCGGGCGACGCGCTGCTCGGCGTCTGCGAGCAGCGCCGCGGCCCGCCCGGTGGCCTGCTCGATCAGCTGGTCGGCGGCCGCGTGGGCGTCAGCGTCGGCCTCTTCCCGCAGTTCCGCTGCCTCCTGGGCGGCGGCTTCGTGGACCCGCTCGGCGTGGTTGTTGGCCATGTCGAGGACCTGCCGGAACTGCTCTTCGGCACGCTGCGTGACGGCCTCGGCGTCGGCGGCGGCCTGTGCGCGCAGCGCCTCGGCCTCGCTCGCCCACTGCTGGGCGGTCGCCAGCTCGGTGCCGGCGGCGAGTCGGGCGCGGCGCAGCAGGGCGTCCGCGTCCTGCCGGGCAAGGCCCAGGATGTCGGCGGCGCGGTCGGCGGCGTCGGCCAGGACGGGGTCGGCGGCGGGCCGGGTGAACGTCGCTGGAACCGGCTCGGCGGGGGTCTTCGGCGGGGTGGTGTCGAGCTTGGCCGGGGGCTTGGCGGCGGTCTTCGCCGGGGGCCGGGCGGCACCCTTGCGGGGCGGTCGGGGGGTGGTGGTGCGGGCCGGGGTCATGGCCGGTCTCCTCTGATCGGTCACGATGGGTGAACGCTCGGGGTGGTGGTCGAAGGGCCGGATCGGGTCGGCGGCAGGGTGTTGCGGCGGGGTGGCGGACCGCGCGGAGCGTGGCTCACGGGCTGGCTGGCGCGGCCTGTAGAGCGGGCGGGCCGTGGGGGCCCGCAGGGGCGTCGTCGGCGGTTTTCGGGCCCGGAAGGGTGGGACGGCTCTACGGGCTCTACATCGCTACAGCCCAGATCAGGGCTGACCTGGGACCTCTACGGGCCCGCTACGCGATCTTGTGCGCGGCGGGCCCGTAGAGGGGTTGTAGAGCGCTCGGCTACGCCTCGTCGTCCTCGTCCAGGTCGTCGTCGTCCGGGTCGTCGTCGGCGTCCAGGGCGCCCTGGAGGTCGTCGAGGTAGTAGCCGGTGCGGTTCTTGGTTCCCTCACTTTCCGTCATGGCGCGGGCCTGGCGGGCCTGGACGCCGTACGGGGTGAGGAGCACCTCCAGGTCGTCCGCGGTGAAGTCGGCGTAGACCTCGGGGCGGGCCTGGGCGAGGCGCTTGAGGAGGGGTCCGGTGTGGATGGTGCGCTCGCCGTTCATCGCGTCGATGACGTCGAGGATCGACGGCGCGGCGACGGCCGCCGGAGCGGCGCCCGCGGCGAGGGGTGCGGGGGTGGGGCGGTTCGCGCCGAGGGAGACCAGGAGCGCGGGCCAGTCGAGTCCGACGGTCGCGGCGCTGACGGTGAGGTCCGGCAGGCCGGCCTCGGCGCGCTGGTCGCCCCGCCGGGTGGCGTCACTGTCGGTGAGGTGCCGGAACTTCCAGGGCATCGGCCGGTTGCGCTGGCCGGGCAGGCCCTGGATGTAGACGGTGCCGGCGTCGGCGGGGTCGGTGTGGGTGCCGGGCTTGAGCCGGTCGGCCCGGTAGCCCTCGCGCAGCGCGCCCTGACCGAACAGGCCGGTGACGTCGACCCCCCGGCAGCAGCCGGCCATCTTGAGGGACATCTTCGGCGCGATGGCCGAGCCGAGGTCCTCCTTGGTGCCGAACTGGCTCGCGCCGATGATCCACACCGCTTCCTTGCGGCCGATGCGCAGCAGGTGGAGCAGCTTGGCCTTGGCCTTGGTGGGGAGGTCGTGCCACTCGTCGACGAACACGACGACGGCGGGGTGCTCGGGGCTGACGGGCCAGACCTTGCCGTAGCGGCGGGCCTTGCGCGTGCGGGTGCGGCCCTCGCAGAGCTTGTCGAGCCAGTCGAGGGTCTTGAGGATGTGCTTGTCGTCGCTGACGGCGAGCTGGATGGCGTCGCCGAGGGCTTCGACGCCTTCGCCGCGCGGGTCGATGGAGATCACGACGGCGTCGCGGCAGGAGGTGGCCCAGTCGGCGAGGGCCAGCATGATGCTGCTCTTGCCGCCGCCGGAGTCGGCGACGAGGAAGCCCATCACCCCGGCGAGGGAGAAGGCGAGCTCGGTGCCGTCCAGGCCCTTGCCGAACGATCCGGCGTCCATGATCGAGTTGGAGAGCGCCGGGTGGTCGGGGATCGGGCCCATGTCGGTGAACGCGGGCCGGGTCTGCACGCGGACGGTGGCGGTGTCGCTGGCGTCCGGCCAGCACTCGACCGCCAGGCCGCCCCGGGGCACCTTGAGCAGGGTCCGGATCGCGGCCGCGTTGCGGTCGGTGTCGATGTCGGCCGGGTCGCCGGAGGCGACGGTGACCGTCATCGACCAGCCGACCGAGGTCTGCACCGTCTCGGTGATCTCGGCCAGGTCGATCTGCTGGGCGACCAGGGCCCGCGCCACGCAGGCCGCGGCGAGAGCCGGGTCGGTGGCGCGGTGGATGGGGAACGGGGCTCCGGTGTCGCCCTCGAACAGCGGCCCGGCCGACACGGTCGCCTGCTCGGCGCCGGACGCGGCCTGCTCGGCGGCGGGCGGGGCGAGTTCGGGCAGCAGGAGCTCGGCCGGGACGGGGCGCTGAACCAGGCGCGGCTCGCGGGCGCCCATCCACCAGGAAAGGCCGGCGGCGGCGGCGAACTCCAGCAGGCCGAGCTTGGGGACCTGGACGACGGAGACGACGGTGGCGATGGCCCCGGCGACCAGGACCGTGCCGCGCCGCACCCTGATCCAGTTACGGGACCACTCGATCTGCCGGTCGCCGGGCTGCTGCGCGGAGAACGGGTGCTTGCGCATGGTCTCCAGCGACTTCTCCAGGCGGCGGGCCATCTCGCGGGTGAGGACCAGGTCCTGGCGCTGGCTCTGGGTCAGGCCGCCGTCGGCGGCGGCCTCCTCCAGCTTGATGGTCTTCTTGAGCGCGGCCTTGAGCGACTGCTCGACCTCGGTGCGGCGCTCGGTGTACGCCTCCAGCTGCGCGGCGACCAGGCGGCGGCGGATCTCGTCGGCGCCCTGGTCGTCGGCCAGGCCCCAGTGGTGCAGGAGCGAGCCGAGGAAGCGGACGCCGGTGCGGGTGCGGACGGCCTGGCGGACGACGACGTTGGGCTTCTTCTCGCCGTCCTTGGCGGGCTCGGCGGTGGTGGTGGCCTCGGTGTTCGGGGTGGTGGTGTCGGCCGGCTCGCCGACGGGGGCGGCGACCGGATCGGTGGCGGTGGGCATGGCGGTGGTGCCGGTGGGCATCGGGGCCTCCGGGGAAGGGTGCGGTTGGGGTGGTGGGTCCGGTCTGGGGTGGACGTCCCGGCGACCGCCGGGCCCGAGGTGCGGGCCGGGCGGGTCCGGGGCGCCCATCACGGGCCGGATCAGCCGATGAGGATCGAGCCCGCCCAGTTGGCGACGGGGATCGCGGTCCAGGAGGCGAGGCCGCCCAGGGCCATGGCAAGGCCCCAGGTCGCACCGACGACGGCACCGATGGCCAGCAGGACCTTCTCCCCGAGCTTCTTGGCGAAGTACAGGAAGAAGGCCGCCAGCACGAGGATCGCCAGGGCGATCCAGGAGCCGGAGTAGGTGAGCAGCTGGTGCTGGGAGGCGGCGGCCGAGCCGTCGCCCCCGACCATGCCCTTGGAGACCAGGGCGCCGCCCTGGTTGCCGGTGCCGGTCAGGAACCCGGACACCTTGCCGAGCAGGCCACCGGCGCAGGCGGATGCCAGGACGGCGACCAGCAGGCCGGTGCCGAACGGCACCCACAGCGCCTTCTTCTTGAGGGCGGCCATCTTGCGGTTGCCCTTGAAGTAGAACCAGCCGAAGGTGCAGACGGTGAGCAGGAAGCCGAAGCCGCTGCCCGCGAGGGTGACCGTGTGGGTGAGCTGGATTCCGGTCACTTGAAGATTCCTCCGATCAACGCTGCGAGCCAGGCGGCCGCAGGCGGGTAGGTGACGGTGCCGAACACGACCGCCCAGACCGCGGTGCGGGTGAGCGGGGAGAGCAGCCGCAGCAACTTCTTGCCGCGGACGATTTGGTGGACCACCACGGCGCCGGCCAGCGTCATCAGGCCCAGGCACAGGCCCGGGTCGGCGACGTCGGCGGCGGGCGCGAACGAGGTGGAGCAGGAGACGACGACGTACCGCCACAGCCAGGCCGGGCCGATCAGCGACGCGCTAGCGGCCGAGAGGTTCGGCCACAGCTGCATCGCCCGGATCAGTCGGCGGGTGGCGGCGCGCACGCGCTGCCAGTCGATCAGGTCGTCGGCGTCGTCGGCCTTGATCGGGATGGCGTCGTCCAGGCGGGCCTGGCGGATCTCGGCGGCGAGCTCGGAGATCGCCTCGCCGGGGTCGACCGGGGTACGGGGCCCGAGCCAGAAGCCGGACACCGGCTCGGCGGCGGGCTGGTCGGGGGCGTGGGTGGGCGGGGGCGGGATCTCGACGGTCACCGCGGTTCCTCCGGGGTCAGTAGGACAGGAGCTGGACGAGCAGCGGGATCAGGTGCGCGCCGGTCAGCGCGGCGACGGCGGCCGGGGCGAGCAGCACCAGCAGGTCGGCGGCGGCGGCGCGGGTGTGGGCGGAGCCGCGGCGGGCGAGCCGCCACAGCCGCACGACGGCGAGGAGGTAGACCGCGCCGGCTGCGAGGCGGGCGGGCCACCAGGGCAGGCCGAGCGCGATTCCGGCGGCGTGGGCGACGACGGCGACGGGGCGGCGCCCCTCGCTGGCGAAGCGGTCGTGCCGGTCGCGGCCGGGCCAGTAGGGCAGGCCGACGGCGGCGACCAGGAGGTCGCGCAGCACGAACATGCCGTCAGCTCCCCAGCCGGGCCAGGGCGGCGATGATCTCGCCGACGAGGTACAGGCCGATGAGGCCGAGGCCGGCCACCGTCACCGGGGCCTGGCGGCGGCGGATCTCCTGGGACTCCCAGTAGTTGCCGCGCCATTCGTCGAACGCGATCAGCGCGCCGAGCACCGCGGCGTAGATGACGCCGCCGACCAGGAAGATCAGCCACAGCGGCCAGCCGAACAGGCTGATGTCAGGCACGGCCGGCCTCCCGGACGACCAGGTCGGCGTCGGCGGCCGGGGCGGTGACGGTGATGGTGACGTGGACGGACGGCAGGGGCGCGGCGGTGCGGCGGGTGACCCGGGCGGTGACCGCCTCGGCGGTCAGGACCATCGCGGAGGTGATCGCGCTGCCGGAGAAGAACACCGTGAAGGCGGTGTCGGTGAAGTCCATGCGCGGCCCTTTCTCGGGCGAGGAGTGCGGAGGGGGCTGTGCAGGTGGGCCGGTGGCTCCCCGGACCGGCCGTCCCGGGGGGGGTGGGACGGCCGGTCGGGGCAGCGCACCGGACCGGCCGCCGCCGGGCCCGGCGTGGTGCGTGCCGGGGCGGCGGAGGCCGGGGCGACGGCGCCCACGGTGACGGCCGCGGCCAGGACGACGGCGGCGACGGCGGCGCGGGCGGCGTAGGGGTTGGTGCGCATCTGGTTCTCCTCGGTGGTGATCGCGGAGGGGACCGGGTTGGTCCCGGAGCTCCCCGCCCGGCCCGACAGGTCGGGGCGGGTGGGGAACCACGGGGCGGTGCGCAGCAGCTGGTGTTCGGCGGGGCCCGGGTCGGGCGACAAGGTGGAGCTGGCCGTGGCGCCGGGGCCGGCGGGCCTAGTCCGCGAGCGAGCCGTCCGGGTAGCGGCGGATGCCGTCGCGGCAGCGGATGACGTAGCGGCCGCGGGGGTCCTGGCCCGAGCGGTCCTTGCGGACGGGCGACCAGCGCTGGAGATACTCCTCCTCCGCGCTGGTGACGTCGGGGTTCGCGGCGGCCGCGGCGACGTGCTGGCCCGAGACGGGCAGGACGGTGGAGCGCTCGATCACCGTGGCGGTGGTCTCGGTGTCGGCGGCCTTGGCGGTGATCTGCTTGGCGGCGTCGACCAGGTCGAGGTGGAACTCGCCGTCCGCGTCGGCGTTCTGGGCGAGGAGGGCGTCCGCGCCGGCCGACAGGACGGTGCGCCAGTCCGCGTCGCTGATCTCGCCGTCCCAGCGGACCGGCTCGGTGCCGGTCAGCTTGGCGATGCGCCGGGCGGCGGCGCGGCGGGTGCGCTCGCGGCCGGTGGCCTCGTTGACCCAGTGCCAGGTGCTGGTGGCGCGGGCGACGGTGGCGGCCTGGCGGCGGCCGGTGGTGGCGGTGGCGTTCACGGTGTCCTCCGGGACGGTGTTGGCGCTGGTGGCGGGTTCCGGGTGGAACCCGCCGCCCGCTCCCGGCGCCCGTCCCGGCATGTGCATGCCAGGACGGTTCCGAGAGTGCAGGCGGCGGGGGCCGAACTGCGGTGGTGGAGAGAGGGGAGAGGGTCAGCGGCGCTGCGGCTGGGCGGGCACCGGCGGTGCGGCGGGCGCGGCCGGGGCCGGCTGCTGCATCGCGGGCGGGGCATCCGCGCTGACCGTGATCTGCGGGGGGCTACCGGCGGTGATCCGGCCTACCGCTACCAGACGGGGCATCAGCTCTCCTCCGTCCGGTAGCGGCGGCCGAAGTTCCGGCGCGTCGCGTCGGCGTTGGGGCCGGTGTACGGGCTGACCGAGGGGACTCGGCGCCCCCAGCGGTCCGTCGCGGCCTCCTGCACCGGGGCCTGCGCGGTGCGGTGGTCCCGCCGGGCGGTGGCCTCGTCGTAGGTGTGCCAGCCACCGGAGCGGCCGGAGCCGGAGGTGGTGGTGCGGGTGCCGGTCGAACCGGTCCCGGAGCTGCTGCCCCCGGAGTCGCCGCTGGCGAAGCCGAGGAAGGATCGGATGCCCATCACTTGCCTCCCTGCTGCGGAGCGGGGGAGCCGGGGGTGCCGGTCGGGGCCGGGGTGATGATCTTGTCGCCGCCCTGGAGGCTCACCGGGCACCGCCGGCCTGCTGCTGGCGCAGCTGCTCGGCCTGCTGGCGGGCGGCCTCGGCCGCCGCCGCGGCCGCGTTGGCGGACTCGATGCGGCGGGCGACCTCCTGGTCGCCGAGGTGCTGGCGGCTCATTCAGCACCCCGCCGTCTGCGGCAGCAGGCCGCTGACGAAGCGGGTGACCGCGGCCTGGACGAACCACGAGAGGTGCGCCCAGCTGGTGCGGGCGGACTTCGCGTGCTGCTCGGCCTGGCTCCAGACGTCCGCGACGATCGCCTTCACCGCGGTCTCGTCGGCGGCCGGGGCGGCCGAGGCGAGGTCGCTGACGACGAGCGAGAGCACGGCGCCCTCGTACTGCTCCTGCAGCGGCGCGCTGCGGTGGGTGGCGATGGTGTCGACGATGGTGTGGGCGGTGAGGTCCTGGGGGCGGAGCGTCAGGGTGGCCCCGGGGCTCCAGTTCGGACTGCGGTGCGCGATGCTGGTCATACGGATCACTCCCTAGACGAGTCGGTCCGCGCAGCCCCGACTCGCCGGCAAGCACAGTCGGGGCTGCGGCCTTTCACGAAAGGCCGAGGTTCCCCCCGACCTTTCGTGAAAGGTGCTGGCGAGAAGAAGACTGACACACCGTCGGTCGGCGCGCAAGGACCTTTCATGAAAGGTCCTTGCGCGCCGTGTTCGGAAGTGAAATGGTTGGGCCATGAGCACACGAGACCCCCGGCCCACACAGGGGCTGGTCACGGAGCTGACGGAGGCGATCCTCCGCGGCGATCAGGAGGGATTGCGCCCCGGCGACCAGTTCCCCACCACGGCGCAGTTCGCCGAGAAGTACGAGGTCAGCCCGCAGACCGCGAGTCGCGTGATCCAGGCGCTCAAGGGAGCCGGGTTGCTCTCCGGGTTGGCCGGCGGCCGAACCTGGGTCCGCGTCCAGCCGGTTCCTTCCGTGCGCGACAACAAGCGGTACCGCGACGAGAAGCTCCGCGCGGGGATGGCCGATGACGCCGAGCGTGGTGCGGTCGGCGTCAGCGAGTACGACACCGGCATCGCGATCGACACGCTGCACCACAACGGCGTGCGGGTTGACGTGGTGTCTGCTCCCGAGGATGTCGCCGCCGCGCTGGAGCTCGGCCCGGGTGACCGTGTGCGCCGAGTGGTCTACGAGCGCCGTCACCAGGAGCTCGCGGGTCTGAGTCGGTCGATCAGCTACGTCCCGTACGAGCTGATCAAGGGGAACCCCGATCTACTCAACCCGGAGAAGCTGGCCCGTTGGGCTGGCGGCACGATGCACCAGCTCGGCACCGTCGGCATCGAGGTCGGGGAGATCGTCGACACCGTCACCGCCGCCATGCCGACCGCCGCCGAGGCCCGTGACTACGACATCCCCCCGGCCGTACCGCTCCTGCACGTCCGGAAGTTGAGCGTCGCCACCGACGGCCGTCCGGTCGAGGTCGCGGATATCCCGCTTCCGGGCGATCGGGTCCAGCTGATTTTTCGCACGCCGCTGCCGGGGTGGGCTGAGTGACCGGCATCATCAGCGTGGTCACCCCGGTCTACGAGGGCGGCCACCAGTTCCTCAGCGAGGCGTACGAGTCGCTGCTCGCCCAAGAGCTGCCGGACGGCTGGGACTGGGAGTGGATCGTCCAAGAAGACGGGCAGACCGGCGTCCCTGGCCTCATGCTGCCGACCGACGATGCCCGGGTCTCGTACAGCACCGGTCGGCGCGGCGGCGCAGCGATGGCCCGCACGATGGCGCTCGCCAGGGTGACCGGGCCGATGGTCCGCGCTCTCGACGCCGACGACCTGCTGCCCGAAGGCGCCCTCCGTCGCGGAATCGAGGCGCTGCTCGCCCACCCCACGGTCGGATGGGCAGTGTCACCCGCGGTCGACCTGCTGCCCGACGGCACCCTGCGCGGTTCGTCGATCGACCCGGAGGCCGGACTGCTGGCACCCGGGTTGATCGCCGACAGCTACCGTGCCGACCGGTACGCGGTGATGGGTACGACCCTCACCGTCTACACCGAGCTGCTGCACGCCGTCGGCGGCTGGCCCGCCGTCCCGGCCTCCGAGGACGCAGCCCTGCTGCTGCTCCTGGAGGCCGTCGCGCCCGGGTGGATGATCGCCGAACCGGGCGAGATCTACCGCAAGCACGACGGGCAGGTGACCGCAAAGTCAGCGCACTGGGAGCAGGCCGAACGCGACGCGCTCTCGGCCGTCCTGCTCACCCGGCTCGACGCCCTGCGCCGCACCGGGTGGCGCTGGGTTCCCTCCACCGAACTGATTGCGCAGGTAGCTAAGTGACCGACCGTCTGCTGTCCATCGTCACGCCGGTCTACGGACCCAGCGCCAACTACCTCCCCGAGGCGTACAAGGCGCTCCTCGCCCAGAAGCTGCCGAACGGCTGGAGCTGGGAATGGCTGGTCCAGGAGGACGGTGACGACGTGAAGGCCGCCTCGTTCCTGCCGACCGACGACCCGCGGATCCGGATCTCCTCGTCCCGGCGCGGCGGCCCGCAGGTCGCTCGCACCATGGCGTTCGGCCGATCCACCGGCTCGCTGATCAAGGTCATGGACGCCGACGACCTGCTGCCCGAGGGCACGCTGCTCCGGGACATCACGATCCTGAGCGAGCACCCCGAGGTCGGTTGGACGACCTCCCGCGTGCTGGACCTGCTGGAGGACGGGTCGACCGCTGGTTTCGACGGAGACCCGGAGCCGGGCCTCCTGCCGAGCGGCGCGGTCTTCGCGCACTGGCGTCAGCACCGCCGCGCGCAGGTTCACCCGGCGAGTCTGTGCGCACGCCGCGAGTTGATCGCGCTCCTCGGCGGCTGGCTGGCCCTGCCGGCCTCCGGCGACACCGGGCTGCTGCTCGGCCTGGACGCCGTCTCCGACGGCTGGTTCTCCCCGGAGGTCGGGATGCTGTACCGACTGCACGAACACCAGATCACCCGCCACCCGCACCACTCCGCTGGAGAGGAGTGGGAGGCCCGCATGACCGTCATGGGCGAGCGGGCTGAGGCCCTACACCGCTGGGTGGCCAGGATCGGCGGGAACGACACGCCGACAATTTCGTAGCCCAGCCGCGTAGTAGCGGGACTAGGCTCCCCTCGGTGCTTGCTTGCGAGCACCACTAGTGTCCTGAAATGGCAAAGCGGCCCCCAGTCGCCAAACTTGGGCCGCCTCGCCGCACACGATGTCGTCGCCGACGGTACCAGTTGTACCCGGACGCGAGCGAGAGACACCCGTCTCTCGCTCTCCCGGGCTACCCCGACGTACCCACGGTGACGGCGCTCGACCCCAGAGAGGCAGCGCCCCCGTGCACCAGGCCGATCCGCCGGCCAGCTCCACCGCACCGTCCGGTGTGAGCTCCCCCCTGTTCCACCGCCGCTTCCGCGAGCTCTGTCCACAGGGCAGCCGTGAGACGACTGGCGACGTGAAGACCATCCAGCCGAAGTCCGACGTGCGCACGTGTCACACCGTGCCCCGGAATCCGGCCTCTAGGGGCGTGCATACCCACACCCCTGCCCTGACCTGTCCCGTTACCCGCTCGGCCGTCCAGGCCGGGCTGTCCCTGGCGCCCGCCGCCGGATCGGAGGTGAAGTGATGAGCACGGAGCACGAGAGCAGGCAGGAAGCCCACCTCGAAGGGCCGGGAGGGGACGGGCTCTACGGCGCGTATCTCCTGGACTGGATCGCCCTGTGCGACGACCTCCAGGATGGGGACGCCCGCGGCTACTGGACGCTGCGTGCGCTCGTCTACGAGCACCGTGGCGTCGTCAACCGGGTGCGGGTGATGACGATGGCGGACATGTGCCAGCTGATCCCGGGGCCGAAGGGGAAGCCGAGCAGCCTCACCCGGGTCCGGGGGATGCTCGACCGGCTCTCGAAGGTCGGGCTGATGAGCACGCCCGAGGGGGCGCCGCTGAAGACGTCCTCCCGTGGCGGGGCACTCGGCAAGCCCCTGCGCATCAAGATCCACGACAGGCCCTGCAACGGCTACACGCCGCGGTGGCGCAACGTGGACGAGAAGCTCAAGGCCATCCAGCCGCAGGCTGAGCAGGCCGCCCGGCAGGCCGCCGAGCAGGCCGCCGCCAAGAGCCGTGAGGAGCGCGAGGAGCGTGCCAAGCGTGCGGGTCGGAATTCCGACCCGCAGCTCTCGGAGGCGTCTGCGGGTCGGAATTCCGACCCCGCGGGTCGGAATTCCGACCCGCACTCGGCCTCTGACCAGGCAAAACACGATCCGTTCTTCTTCCCTCAGTCTTCTGCTTCTCTCTCCTCCGTCACTGACGGCCCGGCAGACACTCGTTCCGCCACTGCCACTCAGGCATCGACCGAGAGAGAGATCGAGGCTGCGCCGACCACTGCGGTCACGGTCGATCTCCCCGTCCAGCGGGAGGCCGAGGAACAGCCGGCGTCGGAGGCGCAGAAGGTGCTGGCGGCCTACGAGGAGGCGCTGGGCGGGCCCGCGCTGCCCAGCATCCGCACCAAGGTGCTGGACCAGGCGACCGAGCTGCTGGCGGTGCGGCCGCTGTGGTGGCTGATCGACCGGGCCCGCGAGCTGCCGCAGTGGGGCAAGGACCTGGAGAAGCACTGCGCGAACTCCCGCGCGCCGTTCACCCGGGCCTCCTCGGTCAGGCAGTCGGACCCGAACAAGTGCCCCCGCCACCCGGCGCTCCCGTTGGACTGCCCGACCTGCGTCATCGAGTCGGAGCAGCACCGGGAGCGGGAGGCGAAGTCGGCCCCGGCCTCGATGGCGGACATCCTGGCGGCCGCCGGGGTGCCGTGGAAGCCGAAGGTCAACGCCTGATCCACCTCGAACAGCAACGGCGGCCGGGGATGCACCCCCGGCCGCCGGATCGAACCACCTCGAACGGAGATTCACCATGAGCGTACTGCCCGACGACCAGGACCAGGAGCCGGACGACCTGCCCGACGACGAGCCGGACGACCGGCCGGAGGACGACTGGGTGCCGGACCAGGAGCCGGTGGAGCAGCTGCCCGCGCCGCGTTGGGGCGGGCGCACCCGCGGCCGCCGCGACGAAGGCGGCGACGCGGTCGCCGACGCGGCGTTCGAGCGGGTGCCCCCGCAGGACCTGGCGGCCGAGCAGGCCGTGCTGGGCGGCATGATGCTGTCGAAGGACGCGATCGGCGACGTCGTCGAAGTGCTCCAGCCCGCGGACTACTACCGGCCCGCGCACGAGGCGATCCACGGCGCGATCCTCGACCTCTACGGCCGGGGCGAGCCCGCCGACCCGATCACCGTGGCGGGCGAGCTCACCAAGCGCGGCGACCTGGTCCGCGTCGGCGGCGCGGCCTACCTGCACACCCTGGTCAACTCGGTGCCCACCGCCGCGAACGCCGAGTACTACGCGGAGATCGTCCACGAGCGCGCCGTGCTGCGCCGCCTGGTGGAGGCCGGCACCCGGATCGCCGCGATGGGCTACGCCGCCGAGGGCGAGGTCGACGACATCACCCAGGCCGCGCAGGCGGAGCTCTACCAGGCCGTCAGCAACCGCAGCGTCAGCACCCCGTACGCGCCGGTCCGCGACGACGTCGAGACGTTCTTCGACAACCTCGACGCCGCGAAGACCCGCAAGCGGCTGCGGGGCCTGTCGACCGGGTTCGCCGACCTGGACCAGCTCACCAGCGGGCTGCTGCCCCGTCAGCTCATCGTCATCGGCGCCCGGCCGGGCGTTGGCAAATCGACGCTGGCCCTGGATTTCGCGCGGGCCTGCACGATGCGCCAGGGCAAGGTGTGCGCGTTCTTCTCGCTGGAGATGGGCCGCGCCGAGATCGTCGAGCGGCTCTACTCGGCCGAGGCCCGGGTGGCGCTGCACCACATCAAGGCCGGCACGGTGAAGGACGCCGACCTCGAGCGGATGGCCCGTCTCACCCCGGCCATCATGGAGGCGCCGCTGGTGATCGACGACTCCCAGGAGCTCACCATGATGGAGATCCGCTCCCGGGCCCGGCGCATCGCCCAGCAGTACGGCGGCCTGGACCTGGTCGTCGTCGACTACCTGCAGTTGATGCAGTCCGGCGGCTCGCGCCGGGCCGAGAGCCGCCAGCAGGAGGTCTCGGACATGTCCCGCCAGCTCAAGCTGATGGCCAAGGAGCTGGAGTGCCCGGTGGTGGCGCTGTCCCAGCTCAACCGCGGTCCCGAACAGCGCACCGACAAGCGCCCGATGGTCTCCGACCTGCGCGAGTCCGGCGCGATCGAGCAGGACGCCGACATCGTGATCCTGATGCACCGCGAGGACATGCACGAGAAGGAGACCCCCCGGGCGGGCGAGGTCGAGCTCAACGTCGCCAAGCACCGCGGAGGCCCGCAGGCCCTGATCACAGCCGCCTTCCAGGGCCACTACAGCCGCATCGTCGACATGACCCGCGACATGGAGTCCGACCCCGCCGACGACCCCTACGCCGACGGCGGATGGACCCCCAGCTCGAACACCGCTTCGGAACTCGGCCTCTAGAGGCGCGAGAAGGGCCCTGAGCGCCCCTCAGATCGCCCGACGGCCCCGCCCGCGCCCGCAGAGCCGGGCGGGACCTTGATCGTCCCGCAGAAGTCGATCTAGGGCTCTTGCCGTCCGGGCGGCGCAGCCGGCCTTTCCGGGCCGGGGTCTCGCGCGCACGCGCGCAGCCACCCGTCAGGGGCCTACGGCCGTCCGGAAGCGTCTCGACCGGGTTCTGGAAGGGGTTCTAGATATTGGGCGTCACCCACGACGCCACCCTGGCGTCACCGGTGACGCCACCCCTGGCGTCATCCACGACGCCACTTCCTCGCAGTTCGTGACGGGTCGTCGGCCGCCGTGCCGGGCGGTCCGAGCTGTCCGCCCCTGGCGGCCGGCGCCGGTCGGGCTCGCGCGCGTAGCCACCTGTAGGTGGCCTACGGCGTCCGGCAGGGTCCGGCGCGTTCTCTCACTACTTCTCTTAAGGGTGGTCCGCCCGGTGCACAGACCCCCGTCCGCGTGGTGGGGAGACCCCCGTCCGGCTGGTGCACAGACCCCCGTCGTGTCCGCCGCGCGATCCGTGCTGTCCGGGTTCACCCGCAAGAGCGCCAAAAACCTTAGATCCAACATTAGAAACTGCACTACGATGAGGTGTTAGGAGGTACGACATGCCCAAGGGGACGGACCCGATCGACGCGCTGCTGGCGGAGGTCGACGACCAGGAGCTCCCGCCGCCGGCGGAGCGCAAGCGGCTGCGCCGGGCGGCGCGGCTGACCCGGGCCCGGGTCGCGGAGCAGCTGGGGGTGCGCGAGGAGACGGTCTGGACGTGGGAGACCGGGCGCTCCGAGCCGCGGCCGCCGCAGCGGGGCCTGTACGCCAGGCTGCTGCGCGGCCTGGGCGAGCGGTTCCCGGCGCCCGCCGGCGCGGCCCGTCCGGCCGCGCTGCAGCTGCCGGTGCCGGAGACGTTCGCCGCCGCGCCGGACACGTCGCCCGCCCCGGCCGCCGACGTCCGGGGCGAGCAGGTCGACCGGCCCGCCGCGGTCGCTGCTCCGGTGGTGCAGGCGGTGCTGCTGGACCAGAACCCGGACGGGTCGCTGGTGATGGCCGAGCCCCTGCCGTGCGTGCAGTGCGGGCAGCCCGCGGTCTACCGCGTCCAGGGCCACCCGATGCACCTGGGCGGGCTGTGCCGCCCGGCCGCCGCTGCCCCTGCCGCCGCGGCCGCGGTCCCGGCCGCCGCCGACCGGGTCGACCCGGCCGGTGGCGCGCAGGCCCGCGCCGCCGCAGCACCGGCCCCGGCACCGGCTCCGGCTTCGCCCCGGCGGAGCTCCGCCGCGTCGCGTCCGGCCGCCACGGCGCGGTCGGCCGCCACGGCCAGGGCGAGGAAGGCCCCGGCGAAGAAGCCGTCGCCGACGTCGTCGACACCGACGTCGGCGACGTCTGCGGTGGCGGAGTGGCGGCAGGCCGCCCAGGCCCGGTTCCCGGGCGGGCCGCTGGCCGTCCTGGACGTCGCCGCCGACGGCAAGACGCTGATCGCGTACCTCGCCGACGGCAGCACCGCGCCGACCGCCCCGACGACCCGGACCCTGGTGGGCCTGGTGGAGTGGGCGATCGAGGCCGGCCTCGGCGGCGCCCGCCTGCACCGGTTCGGCAAGGACAGCGACCCGGTCCTGGTGCTCACTGACCGGGTGCTCGCCGCCGTCGGCCTGCCCGCCGCGGGCGAGGACGAGAAGAAGGACTTCGTGCCCCGCCTCGGCCGCCTGCCCAAGACCCACAAGGCGGTCAAGGCCATCGAGCGGGCGGGTTGGCAGCTCACCCAGCGCGGCCTGGGCCGCTGGGCCCGCGTCTACCGCCAGCCCGAGGGCGGGCGCCGGGTGTGCGTGCAGCTGTGCGTCCCCGGCTGGGGCGCGCTGTCCGCGAAGGACCACTGGGCGATCCCGGAGCAGGTCCTCGCCGACCCGGCCGCCCTGGCCGTGCTGCTCGGCACCTACGCGGAGCGCGTGATCACCCCGTGCGGCGGCGCCCCGGTGGCCGGCCTGGAGCTGATGACCGCGCTGCGCCCGCGCACCCGCTGGGTGATGAACGCGGACGGCTCGAAGGGCAGCGCCCTGGTGGAGGGCTCGCTGCACCAGGCGGTCGACGCCGCGCCGTGCGAGGTGCCGGACATGCACCCGCGCGCCAAGGAGCGCGAGGGCGACGGGCCCGAGCACGTGATGGCCGAGGAGTCCTGGGACTGGCACCGCCCGATCGACTTGGTCGACGAGAGCGAGCGGATCCTCGCCTGGGCCGTCGGCCTGGACACGAACACCGCGTTCCTCGCCGCCAGCGCCCGCCTGGTGGTCGGGCTCTCGGAGCCGGTGCACGAGCTGAACCCGGTCTTCGACCCGCGTATCCCCGGCGCGTGGAAGTGCGACTTCTCCGGCATCGAGCTGGACCCGCGGCTGCCCAACCCGTTCACGCCGACCGGCGAGCGCCCGGTCGGGCCGGGCTGGTACGCCACCCCGACCGTCGCGTACGCCCAGGAGCTGGGCTACGAGGTGCGCCCGCTGGAGGGCTGGCTGCGCCACGAGGCGGGCCCGTACCTGGACCCCTGGTACGAGCACCTGCGCTCCGCCTACATGACCACCATGGAGCGCCTGGGCGTGCCCGCGGACCTGGCGGTGCGCGACCTCGGCGCGCACCTGGAGGCGATGGCCCGTCTGAAGGAGGGCGACCCGGGCGAGTTGGCGGTGCTGCACGCCATCAAGGCGACCGCGAAGTCCGGCATCGGGAAGTTGAGGGAGAAGCCGCGCGGCCTGGGCTACAAGTTCGGTGAGCGCTGGTCGGCGCTGGAGCGGCCGACCTGGCGGCCGGACATCCGGGCGGCGGTGATCTCCGCGAGCCGCGTCAACATGCACCGCAAGCTGCGCAAGCTCGCGGAGGCCACCGGCCGCTACCCGCTCGCCGTGGCGACGGACTGCGTGGTCTACGCGGCCGCCGGCCCCTCGCCGCTGGACGTCCTGCCCTACGACGCCGACGGCAAGCCCACCGCGATCCTCGGCGCGAACGGCCGCCCGATCACCGGCCTGCCCCGCCTCGGCGTCTCGCCCGGCCACGTCAAGCACGAGGGGAGCCGGCCGCTGGCGGAGGTGCTGGAGCAGCTCGCCGACGGCTACAACCCGGGCCGCCTCATCAAGGGCGGCCCGGCCGCCGACGACCAGTAGCACCCGCCGCCGGTCCGGCCGGGCCCCGCTCGACCCGGGGTTCCGCCGGACCCCGCCCGTCCACGACTTCGACCACCAGCAGCGGCCGCCCGACCCGGGCGGCCGGGAAGGAGAGCGGCCACCGTGAGCCGCCGTATCGACGAGGGCCTGGAGCGCGCCGAGCGCACCCGGCCCCTCCCGCAGTCCGTAGCCGCCCAGGTCCGCTTCCTGCTCAAGGGCGCCAAGGGCTCCACCAAGGCGTTGGCCGCCGAGCTCGGCGTCAGCCAGCGCACCGTGCAGCGCTGGCTCAAGGGCCAGGGCAACCCGAAGCCCGCCGCCGCCAAGGCCATCCAGGCCAAGGTCCGCACGAAGTGGCAGCCCAAGGTCAAGGAGCGCGTCCGCAAGGCCGCCGAGGCCAACGGGTTCACCCTCCACCTGTCGGCCACCTTCGGCTACACCGCGGCCGGCGGATCCACCGACGACCCCCGCCCGCGCATGATCAGCCAGAAACTGCCCGGCGACGTCGCCCGCCGCCTCTACGAAGCCCGCGACGCCGGGGCCAGCCAGGCCCAGCAGGAGGCGATCATCGCCGACGCCCTCTCCGAGCACTACTTCCGCAACAAGGGCTCCCGCGCGAGTGGCCTCGACGCCGAGGTCAACTCGGTCGAGTGGATGGACATCGAGCTGTAGAGGCCCCGCGACGGCCCTGTGTCGCCGATAAACGCCCTCCGTGCCGCCCGAACGGCAGCGCGGAGGGCGTTTCCCGTGGGCCAGAATTCGTATTCGCCGACACCGGGAGCGATCGGCGCGAGAAAATCCCGATGGGAATTCAGAAAACCGAGGAAAGGACCACAGCCGATGACCACCACCGCCGAGAGCAGCACCGCTGCCGAACCCGAGCCCGCCGACGCCGCGACCGTCCCCCCGGCCGCCCGGCCCGCCCCGGTGCCGGTGCCGGCCTACTCCTGGTTTGGCGAGGTGCCCGAGCACCTGCTCACCAAGACCCAGCTCGCCGCCCTCGACCTCCCCCGCCGTCCCGGCGGACCGCATCGTGCCACCGTGGCGGGCAGCACCCCGGCCGGGAAGGACACCTTCAAGCTCTACGACCTGGCGGAGTCGCTGCCCACCGCCGCCACCGGCGCGCAGCTCGCCGCGGCCGCCGCCCGCTCCAGCGCCGCGAAGGTCTGCGAGGACTGCGGCGCCCGGCCCGACGTGCCGCCCACCACCTGGATCGACTCCCAGGTCGGCCACAGCCGGCTGCTGTGCCGGACCTGCCTGCAGATCGACAAGATTCGGCGCGTCCAGCAGCGCCTGCGCACCGAGTCCGCGGTCGCCGCCGAGATGCTCGGCGACCTGGTCGCCGAGCACGGTGAGCGCCTGGCCGTCCTCGACGTCGCCTACACCCACCGCTCGACCCCGTCCGGCAAGCAGGTCCCGGCCGCCGCCGAGCTCACCGCCCTCGACCTGGTCGGCACCCGGCTGTTCCGCCGAACCCTGCGCCTGACCGGCCCCCGCACCCCCTGCCCCGCCCCCGACGCCGTCCCGGCCGCCGACGCCCTCGACGAGCTGTCCGGCCTCCTCGCCGGCCGAACCGTCCTGATGTGGAACCTGGACGACCTCGATGCGCTGTACGCCGCGCTGCGCCGCGCCGCGATCGACGCCCCGGCGTTCCTGCCCCGCAGCCGCCGGAGCCTGCACGAGACCATCACCCGCTGGCGCGCCGACGTCACCGCCGATGGCCGGCTGCGCCCGGCCATCGCGCCCGGCACCGCGGACCGCCTGCTGCACCTGGTCCACCTCGCCGCCGGAACCACCGCCGCCCGCCGACCCGGCGAGGCCGCCCTGCCCGGCCTGTAGCACCCGCACCGCCCAGGCCCGCCCCGCTCACGGGGCGGGCCTTCTCCATGTCCGCGCCCGCCCAGCTCTGTCCACAGGCCACCGCGGCGACGCTCTTCCCCAGCAGGCCCGGCACCGGTCCGGGCCGCACCGCGAGGGAGAGCCCCGTGCCCATGACCGCGCCCGACTCCGGCCGGCACCTGCCCCACCACGACCACATCGCCCAGGTCGTCACCGCGCTCGAAGCCGCCGGCCGCGGCCCCGGCGGCTGGCTCCTCGACCAGGACCCGGACGGCGCGCTGACCGCCCGCCTCGACTGGGGCGCCGGAGCCCACGACCCCGACGGCCACCCGGACGCCTACGACGCCGACCTGCTGCTCACCGTGCACTGGCACCAGCGGGACGGCTGGTCGTACATCTGGGACCACGAGGCCCAGTCGGACCTGCCGTTCGACCTGGCCCACCTCGACCTGGCCGCCGACACGGACCCCGACGACGTCGCCGCCGCCCTGCTGGCCACTACGATGAGCGACAGCACCGACCCGGCCCGCTGGCCGAAGACGCCGTGGCCGTTCCCGCAGGGCACCACCGTCTGATCCGGGCTGGGACAACCCTGGGACAACCTTGTCCCAGCAGCGTCCCAGCACGCCGGGTATGTCCGTTTTGCTAGGACAGTCCCAGGCCATTTCCCCTGGTGGAAGCGTTTCGCGTTCCAGCTGGGACACCCCTGGGACAACCCGACGGCTACCCGCCCGATCCAGCGCCCCCGACGGCGGCGCGCAGCCGCTCCACCACCGCCTCGACCGCCTCGCGGGCCTGCGGGTCGGGGTGGTCGGCCAGTAGGCCGAACAGGTCCACGGCTGCGTTCACCACCGCCACCGGCACCTCGACCGCGTCCAGCTGCAGCAGCTGCGCCACCACGCGGCGGCCGGTCGCGGCGGCGACCGGGTCGACATCGGCAATGCCGTCGGTGGGGATCAGGGAGGCCAGCCCGGTGCCGAGCACCCGGCCGGGGGAGGAGGAGCTCACCACCGCTCAACCGCCTCCGGCCTTCGGGGGTCACGGCCGCCCGGGAGATAGATCATCGAGGGGGTGGAGTCAGGTGGAGATAGATCATCAACGATCCGCCTCCCGGCGTCCTATTTGCCCAAGAACATCTGTGTTGTCTGTGTCATCGACCCCCCGTTTTCCCAGGTGGGGACGTTTTCTGACTCCATCTGTCTTCGTGTGTCTAACTGTCTCCCGCTCCTCGGGCGGCCCGCCCGATGCCCACCGCGTTGTCCATCGTGGCGACCAGCGCGGGCACCTCGCGCTCCGGGTCGCCGTCACCGCCGACCGCCGTCGGCATCGCGGCCGCCACCGCGCAGACCGCGACCAGCGCGACCCGCTCGCCGGGCAACAGCACCGGCAGACCCGCCGCGGTGAAGCTGCCGGTGACGACGTCGGCCGCCAGGTCGTACGCCAGCTCCTCGGTGAGCACCCCGCCGCCGCCCGGCACCGCCTCCCGGCCGCACGCCAGCTCCACCGCGTCGGCGGCCCGCGCCAGCACCAACTGGTGCCCGTGCTCCACCTGCCGCCCGGCGAGCTCGCGCACCCACCCGGCGCCCCGCCGGCCCGCCTCCGCCGCCTCGGCCACCAACGTGTTCAGCGCGTGCTGCTCCAACTGCTCCTGGTCCCCGCTGTCGGAGGCCCGCTCGCTCGCCGGGAAGGTCGTGTTCGTCATGCCCGGCCAACTCCTCCGGGTCCGGGAAGGGCACGGTCGGCCGGTGAGTTCCGCCCCGCCCGAACTCCCCGTCGCAGGTCGGCGCGTACGGCTGCGCAATCCGTTCCTGCGCAGTAGCACCCCCGCACCTCGTACGGGTGTACGACTGCGACGGCCCGCGCAGCCCCACCTCCGCACCCGTTCAGAGGCACTGCGAATCGGCGAGTTACGCCCCACCAAGGTTCGGGAATCGCCCCGCACCAACCTTTCCACCCCAGGTCAGGGCACTGCGACGGGCCGCGCAGTCCTTGGCCGGCCTTGCGCGGCGACCGGCCCGCGGACCGCGCTCCGCACCCGCACCGGTCGCCGGCCCGCTCCGCCGTCGCACCTCCGCCGCCTCGTCCCGCGCATGCGCAATCCCCGCCCGCGCATGCGCAGAGCCGGATTGCGCAGAGCTCTGCGCAGCGGACCCGGCGCTGCGCAACGGCTGTCGCAGCGCCGCGCTGCCGGTCGGCGCTGCACTGTGCAGCACGCCCGCCCGAACCTCTGCCTTCACATGCTGCACACACTCCGGTCGGCGCTGCACTCCGCCCACCGCACCCCGGCCTCCAAGGTCCGGATTCGCCTCACCAAGGTTCGGATTCGCCTCACACCCCGGCCTCCAAGGTTCCGATTCGCCCCATCAAGGTATGCCGGGGCGAATCCCCGGACGGCCGCTGACCTGGGCGGCTACCATCCCCGGCATGGACAGCGCCCCGCAGGCCACCGCGACCGACCAGCCGGCCGACGGGGCCCCCGCGACCCCGAAGTGCGCCCGGGACGGCTGCGAGAACCGGGTTCCGCCGTCCCGCACCCGGCCGCGGGCCTACTGCTCCCGCGCCTGCCGCAGCAAGGTCGACCACGCCAAGGCCAAGGCCAAGAAGGCCGCCGCAGCCCCCGCAGCGCCGCCGCCCGCCCCGGTGCCCGTCCCCGCGACCACTCGGCCCGCCGCGCCCGCCTCGCCGGTGGTCAGCACCTGGGCCGCCGACGGCGAGCGCTGGGGCGACGACGGCCAGCGCCTCCTGGGCACCGCCGACGCGCTGCGCCGCAAGCTCACCGGCTACCTGCTGGCCATCGAGGCCGGCACCGACCCCGCCACCGCGTTCAAGGCGCTGGCCGAGCTGCTCCCCTCCTACAGCACCCGCATCTACCGGACCGCCCAGGAGATCCGGGACAAAGCCCGCTGGCCCGACGCCGACGAGGACGAGCGCGTCCGCCGCCGCCTGATGGAACGGCTCGACATGTGGGTCGACCCCGACCACGACCTCCGCCCCGACCAGGACGAGGACCAGGGCGAGCAGCTCGACCAGGACGACGTCCTCGAGCCCGACGGCCAGGCCGCCGAGCACCAGCCCGTCCAGGCCCCGCCCGCCGCCACCGCGCTGGCCCGGCCGGGCCCGCCCGCCCTGCCCCGCCAGCAGACCGCGGGCCCGCTGGAGGTGCCCCCGGAGCCGTACCTGCGGGGCCTGGGCCGCTTCGACCTGATCCGCAACATCAGCGTGCTGGTCGACCAGGTCGGCTGGGACATCGCCGGCTGGACCAGGGCCCCCGGCCTGTTCTACGTCCGGCGCGCCGGCCGCGCCCTCGCCTGGGCCGAGCACGGCCTGGCCGGACTGCCCGGCTGGGTCGTCGTCATCGACGGCCACCTCCTCACCGACGCCACCGACCGCACCCGCCCGAAGGTCGCCGGCAGCATCGACGAGGCCGCCCTGCTCGTACGCCAAGCCGTCAAGGAAGGGCTGATCGACCCCGACAGCGCCCCGCCCCGCACCTGACCCGGGCCCCCCGCAGCGCCCCGAAACGCCCGAAGGAGGGCGTGCGCGGGGCCCGGACCGGGTAGCGTGCCGGTGGGCCCGCCAGCGGCCCGCGAAACGCCCCACAGGCCCCCGGTGAGTTCTCCCGGCGCCCCGCGTTGCCCCGGGGGCGTCCCCGGGGAGGTCCCCGGGGGAATCCCCGGGGGGAACCCTCCGGCGAGATACGCCAAAAAACCCAGGTCAGAGGCACAAAACGGCCGGACGGCAGATGCCGACAACCCTCTCCTTCCCTCTTTGACCTTGGATTGGTGGGTGGTGGGTGGTGGTTGCGTTCGGTTCGGGTTCACCGCCGGGTCCAGTGGTGCCCTGGTGCGTGCTCCAGGGCCGCTGGGCCCTCCCTCCCCGGCCGGGCGGCCGGCGCCTCCCGTTGGTCGGCGCGAGCTGGCGGGCGGCGGCGGGGGCGGCCCCGGCGGCGGGCGGTGTCGGAGGCGTCGGGTAGAGAGGGCGCCAGGACCGGCACCACCACGGGGAGCACCGCATGGACCACGACGACCAGGAGCAGCAGCACGACCAGGCCGAGCCCCAACCGGCTCCGGCCCGCAAGGAGCGGACGAACTTCCGCCGGGGGTCTCGCAACCCCAACGGCTCCGGAGCCTCGCTGCGCGCCGACGTCCTCGCCGCCCTCGGCGTCCTGAAGATCGCCACCTACACGCAGCTGCACACCCTGATCGCCAACGACGAGTACCGCACCCACCGCCGCACCGAACACGTCGCCGAAGCCGTCCGGGACCTCATCGGCCACAAGCTGGTCGAAGAACGCGGCCGCACCAGCACCATCGCCACCAACACGCCCGGCGGCCTGCCGCTGCGCTCCACCCACGCCGCCCTCGGCAACCGCAGCGGCCCCGGCGAGAAGCTGTTCGCCCTCACCACGGCCGGCCTCGGAGCCGCCGCCGAAGCCCTCGGCGTCCGGGACATCGGCGGCTTCGCCCGGGGCGCGGGCGAGAACGGCTCACCCCACGCCATGCTCGTCAACGAGTTCATCACCGCCGCCATCACCGGCACCACCATCCACGACGCCCCACCCCGCCAGGACAAGCGCCAGGCCCCGCCCCGCCGCGTCCTGCCCGAGGGCCCGCTGCCCTGCGGCCTCGACTCCTGGGCCACCGAAGTCCCCCACGTCATCACCGGCAAACACACCGTCATCCCCGACGTCGTCGCCCGCCTCCCGGAGTTCGGCCACCCCGTGCTGTTCGTCGAGATCGACCGCGGCACCGAGACCGACATCCACACGGTCGCCGCCAAGGTCGACAACTACAAGCGGTGGTTCGACAAGCTCGCCAAGGACGACCACCACGAACGCCCGCTGTTCGAGATCATCTACGGCGCCCGGCACGCCCCCGCCTACGGCTACCACCACAGCTACGTGGTGCGCCCGCCGATCCTGTTCATCTTCGACCGCGGCCTCAAGGGCAGCCGGCCCCGCTTCACCGAGCAGAAGGTCTACGACCGCCTCAACGCCCTCGGCGACCTCACCCGCCGCCACTGGCAAGGCCGCCGCCACGAAGAAGAAGGCATCGAGTACCGGACCTACGAAGGCCAGATCCCCGTCCTGGCCACCACCACCGACCGCCTCCTGGCCGGCGGATGGCTCGGCCCCGAAACCTGGTGGCGCTACGGCCTCGGCACCTGGACCGACCTCGCCTACGCCCTCGACCCCCAGCCCGACCGCGACCTCATCCGCGCCCGCCGCAAGGCCCGCGAAGCCCAGGAGAAGGCCGACGCCGCCGCCGCGAAGAAGGCCAAGGAAGACGCCGAAGCCGCCAAGGAGCTCGCCCAGCTCCTCGCCGCCCGCGCCCACAACGACGCCCTCCACCCCTGCTACACCTGCCACGGCCCCCTCGGCGGCCCCCACGACTCCAACTACGAACTCACCACCAACGCCCACCCCGACTGCCTGGAGTGCCCCTCCTGCGAATCTGACCGCCGCTCCGCCGACGCCCGACCGCTCATCCTGGACCTGCCCACCTCCCGCGCACTGCGCCGGGCCCAGAAGGACGGCCAGCCGCCCAAGGACGACCCCTGGTGGAACGTGAGGCTCCTGCACGCCAAAACCTGGCCCAAACCCATGAGGGACGGCGGATCAATTCCGCGTGACATGAGCCAGATTCCGCGAGGCCGATCAATTCCGCACAAATACTGAGAGAGCCAAAGAGGGAATTAGTGCATTCTTCGCCCGCTTTCCCCGCCCCGGGAGAGCGGGCGAATCCGTTTAGCGGACTCGCCGCCATTCACCGGACCGCGTACCAAAGAATACGCTCCCACCGAAACGAGACGCTCGGAACAAGGAATCCACGACCACCCACCGGCCGAAACGGGCAAGCCCGGGAACGCCTTCCCGCCCGAATTCCCTTCCCCCGCAGCCGGGCCGGGAGCCGCTCGCCACCCACAGCGGCGCGAGCGCCAGGCCCACAAGACCGCAAGCCGCCGAGCCAAGCAGCACAAGGCAAAGGGCGGCGCAGACACCCCCGCAGCCCGGCTCCGCAGGACAACTCCCGGCCCGCCCGCGCCAGGGACCGGGCGGGCCGCAGGCCGCCCGGCACCATCGGCAGGGAATTCCGACGAGCGAATTATGAAACACTGCCACTTCCCGACAGGACGCGAATCCGGCCCCCGCCAGGCAAGGGGAGTGATAGAATGCGAGAGCACGACCGGCCGCGCCCGAGAATCCTCAAGATTTTCCGCCGAACCCCAGGAGGGACCCCAGAACCGGCAGGGTTGCCCAACAGAGACCAACTGATACACAGTGATCCTCTGACGGAGTGTCAGCCCGGTCGATCGATAGGACTAGACCACTCGAACCGGAGTCGACACCGGACCCGCACGCACCCCCGACGCCCACCCCTCCCCCTAGTCAGCCTGTTGTGAGGTCAGCCAAAAACCCAGGTCAGCGAGTTGATCGAGCCTCAGCCGCCGGGGCCGTCGGAGCGAAGCGGAGCGGCCGGCCCGAGCGTGGAGCGCCGGGCCCACCCGGGCGGAGCCCGGGTGCGGACACGCGGAGCGGGTCCGCCGGCCCCCAGGATGGGGGCCGCGCACGAAGGGCCGAAGGCCCGTAGGAGGCGTCCCCGGCCCCGGTCGGATCGGCCACCGGCACGTCCGCCGGCGGGAGCAGCAGGTCGCCGTCCGGCCACACCAGCAGGTCGCCCTCCCCGGGCACCGCGAGGGCGACCGGGGACGGGCCCGCGGCCAGCAGCCGGCGCCCCAGCGCGCGGGCGTCCCGCACCGAGCGGACGGGCCGGCCCGCGAGCAGCTCGGCCTCGGCGGCGTCCGCGCGCAGTACGTCGACCAGGCCCAGCAGTTCGCCGCGCACGGCCGGGTCGGGCGCGCCGTCCGCCACCACCCGCGCGCCCCGCCGCCGGGCCAGCCGGGCCGCGGCCAGCAGGGTCGCCGACGGCTGCTGGAGCTGGAGGGAGACGGTGTCGGCGGCCGCGAAGGCCGTCCGGGCCCGTTCCAGGTCCGCGACGCTCACCAGGCCCTCCGGCGGAACGTCCTCCAGCAGCCGGCGGCTGCCCGGCCCGTCGACCAGGTCCACCAGCAGGGCGGTCCGCCCGCGCCGGACCACCCCCGCCGTCCCGATCCCGTCCCGGCCCGCCCGCCGCAGCACCGCGCCGCCCGCCCGGTCCTCGCCCACCACGCCGACCAGCCGCACCGGCACGCCCAGCTGCGCCAGGCCGACGGCCTGGTTGGCGCCCTTGCCGCCGAGCCCCTCCCAGCGCTCCCCGACGTCGACCGACCCGCCGAGCGGCGGCAGACCGTCCGTCCGCAGCACCAGGTCCCGTCCGATCTGGCCGACCACCACGACACACGTGCCGTCCTCGTCCGTCACCGTTCGCCACCACCCGCTCCGCATCCGCGCCGCACCCGCCCGCCCCGGACCCCCGGAGGCCGGCGGCTGCCCGGCACGCCGACCGGCGAAACGCCGCGCCCGGGGGCGGGCAGGCGTGCCACGCGCCCGACCGGGCAGGCGCGCGGAGAGCCGGAAGGACCGGTGGACCAGGAGGAACCCGAGGAGCCCGCCATGACCGACCACGTCCGGAAACCCGAAACCCCCGACCTGCCGCCCCGACCCGGGACGGAAGCGCCCGACACCGGCCCCACCGCCACCGAGGAGGGCCGCGACCCCGCCGAGGGTCCGACCTCCGAGCAGAACCGCACCGCCGCGGACACCAGCGAGGCCGAGGGCGGGGACGAGCCCCCCGACTGACCGAACACGACCGCCCGGCGGCCCGGGCGGGCACGACCGACGAACGGAAGGAACAGCGGATGACCGAGTACGAACGCTCCCGCACCATGCCGGCCCTCCCCGAACCGGTCTTCGACGAGGCGACCGGACCGGGACGGCTCGACACCTGGATGCCCCGGGACCTGCACGTCCGGGGCGACGACCCGCCCGCGGCGACCGTGCACGAGGACCGCGACGGCACCGACGAGCGCGCGCTGCTGAGCACCCGGCCCGAACAGCTGCGGATGGAGTGGGGCACCCGCGACGACGGACGCTACGCCGGCTGGCTCCAGGTGGCCGGCCTGGACGGCGGGACCAGCCGGGTGACCGTCCACCTCTCCTTCTTCGACGAGGACACCGCGCCCGCGCGGGAGACCGTCGAACGGGAACTGGACGAGAGCCTGGCCCGGCTGGAGGAACAGGTCCGCCTCCGGGCGGACAGCGGCGGCTGACTCCCCCGGACGGGTGGGCGGGCTGGGCCGCACGGGTGGGAAGGCCGCGGCACGGGGGCGTCCGCGGCGCACCAGGGCCGACGGCGGGGGACAGTACGTCTCGGCCCGCCCGCCGCACGCCGGCTGCCCGCACCGTCCCCCACGGACGCGGACGACCTCCCCGACCAGGGGGGCCGTCACGTCGAACCGCGGGTCACGGCGCCGCGGTCCGGGCGGTGGCCACCCACCGGCCCCGTGCCGGGAGGCACCCGATGGGGTGAAGGAACGCCCCGCGACCACGCCGCCCGCACGAGCGCCCCGAACCACCGGTGCCGCCCCACCCGGGGCGGCACCCTCCAGACACCGAGGAGTCGACATGTCCCGCAGCCGCAAGTACTTCGCCGTCGTCGCGCTGGCCGCCACCGCCGTGCTGGGCACCGCCGGAGCGGCCTCCGCGTCCGCCGGTGCCGAGGGCGTGGCGGTCGGCTCGCCCGGCGTCCTCTCCGGCAACGTGATCCAGATCCCCGTGCACATCCCGGTCAACGTGTGCGGCAACAGCATCAGCCTGATCGGCGCGCTGAACCCGGCGTTCGGCAACTCCTGCACCAACATCGGCTGACCCACGCTCAGGCCGCAGGCCCCTCCCGGACGTTCCGGGCGGGGCCCGCGGTGTTCCCGGGGGGTGTACGGCCGCCGTGCCCGGCCCGGGCGGGCCGGGTACCCGGGGCGCTCGGGGGCGGGGCGGCTAGGGTCGGGGCATGAGCGCCCGCTACCTCCTCCCGTACGCGCCCGACACGATCGGCGGCCTGCCCGCCGGTCTCGACGTCCTCGTGTGGGACGGGGACGGGCCGGTGCCGCCGGACGAGGCGCTGCGCGGGGTGGAGTTCTTCTGCCTGCCCTACATGCGGCACGCCGCCGCGCTGTCGCTGATCCCGCGGCTGCCCGCGCTGAAGGTGGTCCAGACGCTGACCGCCGGGATGGACGACGTCCTGCCGCACGTGCCGGACGGCGTGCTGGCGCACAACGCGCGCGGGCTGCACGACGCCAGCACCGCCGAGCTGGCGGTGACGCTGACCCTCGCCTCGCTGCGGGGCCTCCCGGGCTTCACCCGGCGGCAGGACCGGGGGATCTGGCACCAGGAGTTCCACGAGTCGCTCGCCGACAAGACGGTGCTCGTCCTCGGCTACGGCTCGATCGGGCGCGCGCTGGCCGCGCGCCTGGAACCGTTCGAGTGCGAGGTGGTCCGGGTCGCCCGCGGCGCCCGCCCCGAGGAGCGGGTGCACGCGGTGGCGGAACTGGCCGAACTGCTGCCGTCCGCCGACGTCGTGGTGCTGCTGACCCCGCTCACCCCCGAGACCCGGCACCTCGTCGACGCCGCCTTCCTGGCCCGGATGAAGGACGGCGCGCTGCTCGTCAACGTCGCCCGCGGCCCGGTCGTCGACACCGCCGCCCTGCTCGCCGAACTCTCCGCGGGGCGCCTGCGGGCGGCGCTGGACGTCACCGACCCGGAACCGCTCCCCGCCGACCACCCGCTCTGGCACGCCCCCGGCGTGCTGATCACCCCGCACGTCGGCGGCCCCAGCAGCGCCTTCCTGCCGCGGGCCAAGCGGCTCCTGCGCGAACGCGTCCTGCGGTTCGAGCGGGGCGGCGCGGCCGAGCCGGGGCACTGACCCGCCGGGGCACCGCCGGGACGGTGCGCCCGTCGGGACGGGCGCGGGACGGGCGCACGTCGGGACGGGCGCGGGGGAGGGGCGGAAAAGGGTTTGCGTGCGGGTCCGGCGATTGCGTACGGTGCCCGGGTGAACACCGGAACGGCCAAGGGCCACGCACGGATCGGTGACCCGGTGGGCGGCTGACCGCGCCCCGGGTGCCGCAGGGGCGCCCGCGCGTCCGGGGGCCGCCCGGTCCGGGGAGCAGTGCGCCCACACGTCCCCAGACCGACCCCACCCGGAACGAGGTTCACCCGGCCGTGCCCGCCGCCTTCAACCACACCATCATCGCCTCCGTGGACGCCGCCGCGTCCGCCCGCTTCTACCGCGAGCTGCTGGAGGCCGAACAGGCGCCCTCCTGGGGCCCGTTCACCAACCTGCTGCTCGCCGACGGCGTGCTGCTGCAGTTCGCCGCCCCGCCGGTGGAGATCCAGATGCAGCACTACGCCTTCCTGGTCGACGACGAACTGTTCGACCGCGCCGTCGCCCTGCTGCGCGACCGCGCCATCGACCACTGGGCCGACCCGCAGATGCAGCGCCCCGGCGAGACCAACACCGAGCACGGCGGGCGCGGCGTCTACCTGCTCGACCCGGCCGGCCACGGCCTGGAACTGCTCACCCGGCCCTACCTGTAACGGCGGGGGGTGAGGATGCGGCCCATGGACCACACCGAACTGCGTGCCGCCCTGGCGGAGACGCGACGCGTCCTCACCCCGCACCTCCGCTCGGACTGGGGCGTCCCGGCCGGCCCGCTGGAGTGGAACTGCCGGGACACCCTCGCCCACCTCGGCCACGACCTGCTCGCCTACGCCGGGCAGGTGGTGGCCCGCCCCGAGACCGGCTACCTGCCCTTCGACCTGACGGTGCGGCCGGACGCCGACCCGGCCGAGGTGCTGACCACCGCGTCGGCCTGCGGCGAACTGCTCGCCCTCGCGCTGGCCGCCGCCGGCCCGGACACCCGGGCCTGGCACTGGGGACCGGCCGACCGGACCGGATTCGCCGCGATGGGCGTCGCCGAGACACTGCTGCACACCCATGACATCACCACCGGCCTCGCCCTCGACTGGGCACCGCCGTCCGCGCTCTGCGCCGCCGTGCTGGCCCGGCTCTTCCCCGCCGCCCCCGCGGGCGAGCCCGTCCCGGTGCTGCTCTGGTGCACCGGGCGGGGCGAGCTGCCGGGCCGGCCGCGGCGCGCGTCCTGGGGGTGGCGGGCGGCGCTCGCCGAGTGAGCGGGGCGGTGGCGCGGCGGGGATAGAGTCGGGGCATGAGCGATCAGCTGGAGCAGTCGGTCCGGGCGCCGTTCGGGAACTTCCCGCAGGTGCGGCGCGCGCTGGACGCCGTCGGGGAGCTGGCGGCCCCGGTGGCCGCCCTGCTCGGCGGGTGGGACGCGGAACTGGCCGGGCAGGTGCTGTACGTGGACACCGACCCGGAGTCGGCCGACACCGCCGTGTTCTGCGCCGCCTACGACGTCCCGGCCGAGGCGTCCGCGAACTGCGTGGTGGTCGCCGCCAAGCGCGGCGGCGAGACCACGCTGGCCGCCGGACTGGTGCTGGCCACCACCCGGCTCGACGTCAACAAGGCGGTGCGCGCTCACCTGGGCGCGCGCAAGGCGTCGTTCGCGCCGATGGACACCGCCGTCGGCGAGAGCGGCATGGAGTACGGCGGCATCACCCCCGTCGGCCTCCCCGCGCACTGGCCGCTGCTCATCGACGCGGCGGTCGCCGCCGCCCCGCACGTGCTCGTCGGCAGCGGCCGCCGGCGCGGCAAGCTGATCCTGCCCGGCGCGGTCGCCGCCGCCCTGCCCGGCGCACAGGTCCTCGAAGGACTGGCCGGCTGAGAGCGGGGGGAACACCGGGGGTGTCCGGGCGGTTGGACCGGGTGGTCCCCCCGGGGCGGTGCCCCGGGCGGACGAGTCGACGCACCCATGCGAGGAGTGAGTACGAGATGACCACGGACCGCGCAGTCCTGGCCGGCGGTTGCTTCTGGGGAATGCAGGAGCTGATCCGCAAACTCCCCGGCGTCCAGTCGACCCGGACCGGTTACACCGGCGGCCAGAACGCGAACGCCACCTACCGCAACCACCCCGGCCACGCCGAGGCGCTGGAGATCGTCTACGACCCGGAGCGGATCAGCTACCGGACGCTGCTGGAGTACTTCTTCCAGATCCACGACCCGAGCACCCTGGACCGCCAGGGCAACGACATCGGCAGCAGCTACCGCTCGGCGGTCTTCTACGCCGACGAGGACCAGCGCGCCACCGCCCTCGACACCATCGCGGACGTCGACGCCAGCGGCCTGTGGCCCGGCAAGGTGGTCACCGAGGTCACCCCGCTGGGCGAGTTCTGGGAGGCCGAGCCCGAGCACCAGGACTACCTGCAGCACTACCCCAACGGCTACACCTGCCACTACCCGCGCCCGGGCTGGAAGCTCCCCGTGCGCGAAGGCGCGTGAGCGGCCGGTAGGCGCGGGGCGACGGCGGTCACCGGTCCCTCCGGCGGCCGCCGCCGCCGCGTCCGGGGCCGGCGGGGCCCGTCGGGGGCGGCTGCTGGCGTCCCGGGCCGTCGGGGTCTGTCGGCGGCGGCTGCTCGACCTGGGCCACGCCGCCGTGGTGCGGGAGCAGGCCGGGCGCGGGGAGTGGTTCTGCGCCCGGGACTGGGCCTGGCGGCTGGAGCGGCAGGGGCTGACCGACGCGGCGCTCGCGGTGCTCGCCCCGTACCTGGCCACCGGCTGGTGGACGGCCGCCGAGACCGCCGTCGAACTGCTGGAGGGCCGGGGCCGGGCCGAGGAGGCGTTCGCCCTGCTCCGGGCCGCCCCGGACCCGGACCGGAACCGGCGCGCCCTGGGCGGCTACCTCGTCGAGCTGGGCCGGATCGAGGAGGCGCTGGCCGTCCTCCAGTGCTAGGAGCCCCCGCAGCCGCTGGAGCCGCTGGAACTCACAGCCGACTTCGAGCCCCCGCCGTTCTGAGCCCCCGCCGTTCTGAGCGCCCGCCGTTCTGAGTACCCGCCGGCCCGGCCCCGGCCGGTGGTTCAGCCGTCGGCGCGGGCCCGGAGCAGGGCGTCCAGCGAGTCGACGATCCAGTCCCAGGACTCCTGCGGGTCCACCGGGGTGTGGGCGAAGCCCCCGGCGGCCTCCAGGCCGATGTAGCCGTGGAAGACGCCGCCGAGCAGCCGGACCGCGTGGGTCTGGCCGGGCTCGGGGAGGTGGTAGCCGCGCAGGATGGCCCGGGTCAGCCGGGAGTGCCGGGGGGCGGCGCTCGCGGCGGCGGTCTCCGGGTCGAGGCGCAGCCGGGCGGCGTCGTAGCGGCCCGGGTGCTCGCGGGCGTAGCCGCGGTACGCCTCGGCGAAGGCGGCGAGGGCGTCGCGGCCGGAGCGCCCGGCGATCGCGTCGGCGGCCCGGTCGGCGAGCTCCTCCAGGGCCAGTAGGGCGATCCGGACCTTGAGGTCGTGCGAGCTGCGGACGTGCGAGTACAGGCTGGCGACCTTGACGTCGAAGCGCCGGGCCAGCTCGGTGACCGTCACCTGCTCGAAGCCCACCTCGTCGGCCAGTTCGGCGCCCGCCAGGGCCAGCACCTCGGGGGTCAGACCTGCGCGTGCCACCGTGTTCACCCGTTCCTCTCCCGGGCCCTCCGGCCCGCGCTTCCTGGAGGCATTATCCATTTGCCTAAACGACTTAGGCAAATTAGCGTGGTGTTTCGTGAGAGAGCTGACCGACCCCGAGATCCGCGCCGCGTTCCTGAACTGCTCCAAGGGCGAGGCGAAACGACTGAACCTGCCCCGCGAGCTGGCCGAACAGCCCTGGTCCGAGCTGGACTTCCTCGGCTGGCGCGACCCGCAGGCCCCCGACCGGGCCTACCTGGTCGCCGAGATCGACGGCCGGCCGCAGGCCGTCGTCCTGCGCGCTTCCTCCGGCGCCTCCTGGCAGCCCCGCCGGAGCATCTGCTCGCTGTGCGTCACCACGCACACCGGCGGGGTCTCCCTGCTGGTGGCCCCGCTGGCCGGCCCGGCCGGTCGGCAGGGCAACTCCGTCGGCGCGTACATGTGCAGCGACCTGGCCTGCCCGCTGTACGTCCGCGGCCTGCGCGAGACCGGCACCAAGATCCACGAGTCGCTGACGCAGGAGCAGCGGATCGAGCGGATGCGCGACAACCTGGCCGGCTTCCTGGCGAAGGTGCGCGGAACCGACCGGGGCTGAGCCGTCGTCGGGACGGATGACGACCACGGATGACGACCATGGATGACGACCGGTGGGCCGCGACGGCCGGCGTCCGAACGGAACGGCCGTCGCGACGAGGAGAGGGGCGGGCGGATGGCGAACTTCACGGTGGACGGCTCCGACGGCGGGCACCCGGCGGGCGGCGCGGCGGCCGACAGCCGGGAGGCCCTCGACGCGTTCGACGCCCTGGAGCGGCGGATCTGGTCGGGGCGGGCCGCCGCCTACGCCGCGAGCTTCGCCCGGCTCTGCGCCCACCCGGTGCCCGCCCTGCTCGACGCCGCCGCCGTCGGGCCCGGCCGCGCGGTGCTGGACGTCGGCACCGGGACGGGCACCGCAGCAGCCGCCGCCTGCGCGCGCGGCGCCCGGGTCACCGCCGTCGACGCCGAACCCAGCATGCCAGTGCCGCGTCAGGCAGCCCCCGCCCGTCGCGACGCCCGGCACGCACTCTCGCCGCACCGGCCGAAAACCCAAGTACATCCAGTACGAGGGCTTCCGGCCGGCACGCCGAGAGCAC